>JADGPV010000112.1 GCA_017882245.1 Bacteroidales bacterium
AATTGTGAATACCATGACTCTGGAAAGTTTCCTGCCCATTCTGTTAAGAAAGAGAACATTCTGATCGATGATCACAGGCATGGTCATTCTTCGCGTCAGGTAGTTATCTATCTCCCTCAGCGCTACTGAACCGACAGGTACCAGTCTCTGCTTGTTTCCCTTTCCGGTTACGATAACAAAACCTTCAGTCCGGTGTATGTCTGTCAGCTTCATGTTCACCAGCTCCGATACACGCAGTCCGCAGCCGTACATAGTTTCAATAATAGCTTTGTTCCTGTGACCTTCAGGAGTGCTCAGGTCAATGGCATTTACTATCTTGTCTATTTCGTCTACGGAAAGCACTTCGGGCAGTTTCATGCCTGTTCTGGGCGATTCAAGCAGTGCAGAAGGGTCATCACTTATGATCTTCTCAATAAGAAGGTACCGGCAGAAAGACCTTACACCTGAGATAAGCCTGGCCTGGGTTTTTGCAGAATCATTACTGCCCGCCGTGAATGCCACGAAATCGCTCAGGTCCTGATATGTGAGATCTGAGGGACTTTTTTCGTTCTTATTTTCATGAATATAGCTGCTGAGTTTGCGGACATCATTCAGGTAAGCCTGAACACTGTTGGGTGAGAGTGACCGCTCAATCCCGAGGTAACTTTTGAACCCATTCACTGCGTTTTTCCAATCTGTTGTCATGAGGTCATCTGCTCCGTTTCAAAGTTATATCATTATATATAACAGTCATAAATCCGGTCATTTCTTTATTTTTGCATTACAGGTCATTACCAGTGGTCTGTTAACATGCAATGAAGATAGAGATAATAAACGGGCCAAATCTGAACCTTCTTGGTGCAAGGGAGCCAGGAATTTACGGAAACCAGGGTTTTGAGGCGTATATGAAAGAGCTTGAGAAAGGGTTCCCGGAGGTTTCATTTAAATTCTCGCAATCAGATATTGAAGGTGAGATTGTCACGCTGATACAGGCCGCGGGCGTGCGTTCAGATGGCCTGATCATCAATCCCGGCGGCTATACACACACCTCGGTGGCTATTGCCGATGCCGTAGCAGCCATTAAGATACCCGTCCTTGAAGTACATATTTCAAACCTTTTATCAAGGGAAAATTTCCGCCATACAAGTCTGACCGGAAGGTATTGCAGAGGAACAATCATGGGACTTGGACTTGATGGGTACCGGCTTGCAGTGGAAGCTATCCTGGAAATACTCAAATAATAACTGTTAAAATGATAAATGACCTTCTGAATAAGAGGACCAAAATCGTAGCTACAATTTCTGACAAGAACTGTGAACCCGATTTTCTGAGGCAACTGTTCGAGGCAGGAATGGACGTAGTGAGGGTTAACTCCGCACATCTTGATCCCGAAGGTGCGATAAAGATCATCAGTAATGCAAGGAGTGTGTCTGATAAAATTTCTGTCATACTTGATACCAAAGGACCGGAGATAAGAACCACGATCTGCGATGAGCCGTTGAAATTCCTCAAGGGGCAGAGTGTGAAGATTGCCGGTCACTCAGATGAAAAAACAACGCTTCAGGTCATTAACGTTAACTACAGGGATATTGCGATGTTCGTCCCTACCGGGGTTTACATACTTATCGATGACGGTGAGCTTGAAATTAAAATCACGGAGAAGGATGGCGACATTCTTGTGGGAAGGATTGAAAATGACGGGGTACTTGGCTCAAGGAAGACTGTAAATATTCCCCAGGTAAGGATCAATCTTCCTTCAGTGAGCGAACGTGACCTGACCTTTATAGACCTGGCTGTAAAACTTGATGTTGAATTCATTGCGCATTCATTCGTAAGATCAAAGGAAGATGTGCTTGCTGTTCAGAAACTGCTTGACAGCCATGACAGCAAGATCAAGATCATAGCAAAGATTGAAAACCAGCAGGGGGTAGACAATCTTGAAGAGATCATGGATAATTGTTATGCTATAATGGTGGCACGCGGCGATCTGGCTATTGAAGTACCCTTTGAGAGGATACCGGGTATTCAGCGGGCAATAATCGGAAAATGCATTGAAAAACGCAAGCCGGTAATTGTGGCCACTCAGATGCTCCATTCGATGATAACAAATCCCCGCCCGACACGTGCCGAGGTGAGTGACGTGGCAAATGCGGTTTACAGTCAGACAGATGCCGTGATGTTAAGCGGTGAAACAGCTGCCGGAAAATATCCGCTGGAGTCTGTAAGAACAATGACGAAGATAGCCTGTGAGATAGAAGGTGAGAAAGACCAGTATATTGAGATGCCTGCAGGATCACTGAGCGGTGAGGTATCAGCTTATCTGGCTAAGGTTGCGGTGAAAACTTCAATAAGGATAAATGCCAGGACCATCCTTGCAGATACTGTAAATGGCACTGCAATAAGGAACATGGCAGCCTTCAGAGGCATAAAACCGATAGTAGCCCTGTGCTATTCGTACCGTACAATGAGAGAGCTCTCGCTCTCTTATGGCGTGATACCTGTTTATATGGAAAAGAAACAGTCTGTCGATGAGTTCATCCGTGTTTCTCTGAGGGACTTGCTCAGTAAGCATGATCTTAATGACAATGACATTATTGTGGTGCTTGCCGGTAACTTTTCAAGAGCTGCCGGATTCTCTTTCATAGAGGTTGGTACAGTTGAATACCTGAAGGAAAGAGTAAGGATAAGTGAAAGTGATCTGATGGCTTGATTTTTGCTGTAATAAAATGAAAGGGAATTAAAATGATAAAGAGAGTTTCGTCAGCAATTTTACTCTTGTTTTTGATTATATCTTCGGCACATGCAACGCATAACAGGGCCGGCGAGATAACGTACAAGCAGATCTCTGATCTGACTTATGAGGTCACAGTCACCACCTTCACATATACCCTCAGCAAAGCGGACAGGCCTTCTCTAGATTTTGAGTGGGGTGATAATTCAATTTCAAATGTATCAAGGATCTCGGAAACTTATCTCCCGAACAATTATAAGAAGAACGTCTATGTCTCCCGGCATACCTATCCGGGTCCCGGCATATACAAAATTGTCATGCAGGATCCCAACAGGAATTACGGTGTGCTGAATATTCCGAATTCCGTCAACGTTGTATTTTCAATTTCCACAATTCTTATAGCCAATAGTTCTATTGGTCTTAACAGCACTCCGGTTTTGTTGAATCCGCCTTATGACAAAGCTGCACTGGGGCACATATTCATTCATAACCCGGCTGCCTATGATCCTGATGGTGACAGCCTGTCGTATAAACTGGCGGTATGCACAAAAGAAGACGCAAAGCCCATTCAGAATTATACCTTCCCGCCGGCATCACACAAGTTTTATGTTGATTCAATTTCCGGAGACCTGGTTTGGGACGCACCTACTGCCATAGGTATCTATAATGTAGCCATGGAGATACAGGAATGGCGTGGCGGAATCAAGATCGGAGTTGTAATCAGGGACATGCAGATTGAAGTTTACGAAACAGACAATAATCCGCCTGTCACCTCGCCCCTGAATGACCTGTGCGTGGAAGCCGGCGATACCGTCACAATGGATATTTCAGCGACGGATGTGGATTTGGATTCTATCAGGCTTATTGCTACATCAGGTATATTTACGTCGACTACATGCCCGGCTACCTTCACCACCCTTAACTCAGCTCCCGGGCTGACTACCGCGCGCCTCCGGTGGGTCACCTGTCATAGTAATGTCAGGCATCAGCCTTATGATATCATAATAAAAGCCGAGGATAACAACAGTGAGCTGCAACTGGTTGATATTGACAATATGAGTATTAAGGTTCTTGGCCCTCCGCCTGTCCTTGCCGATGTCACTCCGCATGGCAACTTTGTTCAGCTTACATGGGCTGACTATGGCACAACGGAAATTTCCGGTTTTAGCATTTACCGGCGTGAAGGAACATCCTCACTGGTCATTGACTCGTGCTATGACGGTATTCCTCCATCAGCAGGATTTACAAAGGTCGGGTATGCATCCGGTTACAATACTTTGACTTTTACGGATACGAATAATGGCAACGGTCTTGGTGCAGGAAAGGAATATGCCTACAGAATAGTGGCAGTATATCCAAACGGAACTGAAAGCAAACCGTCAAATGAGATCGTAACATCGCTGATCACGGGCGTGCCGCTTATAACCCATGTCTCTATCCGCACCACCTCGCCTGCGAACGGATCTCTGACATTGTCATGGCAGAAACCGCATCATCTGGATACCATCCCGGCCAACGGACCTTATGAATACAAGATTTACAGGGCTGAGGGGATCACCGGTACTGATTACCAGCTGATAAATACTCTGCCAACAGCAGATCTCAATGATACTGTTTACATTGATACACTGATCAACACCCTTGACAAGGAATGGGTTTACAAGATCGAGTTGTACAATGCTGAGACAGGTAACGTGTTCCTGATAGGTGAGCCTGCAGTTGCCTCATCACTCTTTGCCGATGCCTCGCCAGGCGACAGGAAAGTCAGGTTTGAGCTGAAACGCAATGTGCCATGGATCAACACCGCCTACGATTTTTACCGGTATGACGGCACAACATGGCAGCTTATCGGAGGTACTGCCGGCCAGCTCACATTCGTTGATAACAACCTCGTTAACGGCACGCAGTATTGCTACTATGTTGTATCCACGGGTGGTTACCAGGGCACTGAAACACCCAAGAACCTGATCAACTTATCTCAGCAAGTCTGTGTTACTCCTGTCGACAATGAACCTCCATGCGTACCTGTTCTGACGGTGTCATCTCAGTGTGACAGTCTCTACAACACGGTTCGCTGGACTGTCATAGACCCGTTATGTTATGAAGATGTGGCAGGCTATAAGCTTTATTATAAACAGACACCGGAGGAAGTCCCCGGGCTGCTTATTACCATAAATGACAGGGAAGTCCATAAATATGTCCATTCGGTACCTGATTATGTTGCCGGATGTTATGCAATATCAACTTTCGACGCCATAGGAAATGAAAGCGATACATCGGCAATGGTTTGCGTTGACTACTGTAATGTCTATGAGATCCCTAACGTTTTCACTCCCAATGGCGACGATTTTAATGACTTCCTTGTCGCAAAAACCTCCGCACTTGTAGAAAGGGTGGAGTTTAAACTGTTCAACAGGGCCGGTGTGCTTGTCTTCAGTACAGAGGAGCCGAAACTCAACTGGGATGGCACTTATAAGGGAAAGGTAGTGCCGACAGGCGTCTATTATTATGACTGTGAGGTGTTTGAACGCCGGATTTCAGGTCTTGAGCAATTCCATCTCAGCGGTTTTGTTCACGTGCTGGCTGAAAAGGGTGCAGGTCCGGGAGTAATTGAAGGGAAAAAATAAAACGGAATGAAAAAAGGTGTCATTTTTCTGATCATAGTTTTTGCTTCACAGCTGATTGCCGGACAGAGTAGATATGACGGGGTATTGAAAGCCGTCTCTTTATCGGCGAGGGGCGAGAATGAAGAAGCTGCCACGGTACTTTCCGGGTTGATTAATACTGCCCCTGATGCTGACCTGATGCTTCTCAGAGGAGAAATTTACCTGAAGTCTGCCAGGCTGAAAGAGGCGAAGAGTGATTTTATGGCTGCCGAGAACATGAAACCGGGGTCAGGGATGTACGGCCTAGCCAGATGTGCAGCTGCAGGTGGTGATGTGAAGGGAGCCGTTGCATATCTTGAGGCACATCTTAAGTCATCGTTCAGAAAGAGTGAGCCTGAAATAATGCTTGACAGCGCCTTCGGATCAATTCAGTCCTCCTCTGAATGGAAGAGCCTTTGGAAAAAAGAATGGTACAAAGGATATGAGAGGAAAAACTGGGAGATAGACCATTATTTAAAGATCGGTAAGACGGACCTTGCGGAAGAGACATGGCGGGAGCTGTCTGCAGAGTATTCAGACATGCCGGTGACGGATTACTGCAATGCAAGGATAATGATCAGCAGGGGTCAGTACCGTGAGGCTGCATCGCTGCTTGAACCGCTGGCGGTGAAGCCGGATGCCCCTGTTTCATACCTTATAGCCCTTGCTGAAGCGCGGGCCGGGGAAGGAAACTATTACGCCGCAGCCACTATATATGGAAGACTTATTAATGCTGAATATCCTGACCCTCAGCTGCTCGTCAAAAGAGCGTCAATGCTGCTCAAAGCCGGTGACAGGGATGCAGCAAAAGCTGACCTTGGCCGATACCTCGGCCTGGATCCGGATAACTCTGAGGCTCTTGGCCTGATAGGAAGGACCTATGCGGAAGAGGGAGCGATATATGAAGCACTGCCTTATCTTAATACTAACATTGAGCAGCACCCAGGCGAAGCAAGGGCGTTCAGCCTGCGCGGCGATGCGTGGCTTGCAGCACGAACCTGGGATAAGGCCGCGGAAGATTATACCATGAGCCTTGACATTGATCCTGACAACGGTCCTGTCAACCTGAACCTCGGAATTGCATTAATAAACACGGGCAACACCGGCGATGCCTGTCATTACCTTCGCAAGGCAAAGGAACTGGGAGAAAAAGAGGCTACAAGGTACCTGAGCAAGTATTGTATCAAATAGGTTAAAAAATACGGGTGCCCTATCTTATATGCTTTGCTATCCTGTCGTAAAGGTCTTTGGGTTTGAAGGGCTTCAGCACATAATCATTGATAGCCAGATTGTCGATCTTGCCCTGAGCTTCTGACATGACTGCGGCTGTCAGGGCCACTATAGGGATCCTGCTTATCTTTTTGTCGGGCGAGCTCCTTATGATGCGCGTAGCCTCAATGCCATCCATTACAGGCATATGAAGGTCCATAAGAACAAGGTCATATTCATTTTTGTTTATTTCATCAAGTGCAAGGCTTCCGTTCTCCACATGAGTGACAATCACACCCCAGCTCTCGAGAAATTTATTTGCGACGAAGAAGTTGATCTTATTGTCTTCAGCAACCAGTATTTTCTTCCCAACCAGCTCCTTCATCGTATCGGCGGTGCTCTGATCATTAATTTTAGCGTCTGCGTCGGGCAGAGAGTATTCAATTGAGAATCTGAACACTGATCCTTTGTCCGGCTCACTGACGACGCTTATGGTTCCACCCTGAAGGTCAACAAGACGCTTACATATTGCCAGGCCAAGGCCAGTGCCGCCATACTTCCTGGTAGTGTCTGCCGAAGCCTGTGCATAGCTTTCAAAAATTTCCTCAAGCTTTTCGCTGGCGATCCCTATCCCTGTGTCAGTAACGGAAAATTCCAGGAGAGCCCTGTTGTTCTGCCTCTCATTCACGTTGGCTTTAAGTGTGACACCTCCCGTTGTAGTGAACTTCATGGCATTGGAGAGGAGATTGGAAATAATCTGGTTCAGTCTTACGGGGTCGCCAATCAGCGATACAGGGAGATCGGCCGACTTCTCAACCGTGAAGGAAATTCCTTTCTCCCTTGCCCGGTGGCTGTATGATCTCTTAATGTCTTCCAGCATACTGACAAGATCGAATTCTGTCTTTTCGAAGACAATCTTGCCGGCCTCCATCTTGTTATAATCGAGGATATCATTAACCAGAGTGAGCAGATGGTTTGCCGAGAAGCGAAGTGTATTGATGTACTCCATCTGATCTTCACGGGGATTGCCCTGGTAAAGGAGGTTAGTGATACCTATCACCTCATTTAGCGGCGTCCTTATCTCGTGGCTCATGGTAGACATGAACTGCTGCTTTGAAAAGGCAGCTTCTTCAGCACGTTTACGTGCCGTGATGAGGTTATCCAGCATCCTTCTTCGCTGCAGCGTGAGCACTATCTGGTTGGCGATGAACTCGAACACCTGAAGGTCATCATTGTTGAATGCGGCTATTTGCTTGTAATCCTGAAGACAGATTGCTCCGATGACCTCATCATCCATTTTCAGCGGAACACCCAT
>JADGPV010000113.1 GCA_017882245.1 Bacteroidales bacterium
CCTGAACAATACCTGCTTCAACGGATCGTTCTATACGCATTTTGTAAAACAGACTCCTGTGACTATTGAAGGTGTTGATGAGGCCTCACAGCTCAGCCTGAGTAATCCTGCTGCCATCAACAGGGGAGCAGCTACAAAGCAGATTGCATCTTCGATTATTAATGAATACATGAGAAGGCGTGAGACCACCGCCGCTTTTGCCGAATGGTTCTCAATTGACCCTCCGTTTCCTTCAGGTATCTTCGGAGATTATAAACTGTCAGGAGGGGCATACTGTAACGGAGGTATAATGCCGCTCACAGGTGGTGAACTGGCACGCGCCGCCCTTGAGTATGGCTATGAACAGTACGGCATTGACATACTGATGCGTTATTATGACATGATCTCCACAAACGGTGAAACATACCTGTGGTATTTTCCTGACGGGAAACCGTCGACCGTGGAAAGAAGCACCTCGCCCGAAGCCAAACCCACTGACGGATGGGGCTCATCAGCAATGCTTTACGCGTTTGTTGAGGGCCTTGTGGGAGTGCAGGATAAGGATAAACTCTTCAGGAGAGTGCGTATCTGTCCGAAATGGACCGCCGCAGGAATTGAAAAAGCCGAAGTGAATGTTGATTATAAAAGCTCCGGAGCATTTGTTAAATATGCTTACAGCCAGACTGCTGACAGGATTTCCATCGGGCTTTCCGGGAGCTTTGAACATGTACAGCTCGCCCTGCCACTACCCGGGAATTATCTTGCAGGAGACCTCATGATCGGGGGAAAGAAGAAGAAATATACTGTATCAGTCATTAACAAAAGCACTTTTATTAATGCAGACGCTGATGTAAAAGGAGAATGCGAGATAATCTTCAAGCTTAAGCGTAAACCGGTATCCAGAAAGTAGCATGATCATATGAATACGAAACCAGTAGCCATAATAACGGGAGCAAGCAGGGGAATAGGCCGTGCCATTTCATTATCGCTTGCCTCCGAAGGTTATGACATTGTTGCTATCGCCCGTACTCCTGACAGCGAGGGTATGCATTCTCTTCAGCCGGAGGTTGAGAAGCGTGGTTCAGCATTCTTCCCGATAGGCATTGATATTGCTAACACTTCTCTTCATGATGAAGCGATATCATCCATTCTTGAGCGTTATGGACGTATAGACCTGTTAGTGAATAATGCCGGCGTTGCACCAATAGAACGAAAGGATTTGCTGGACCTTACAGAAGAAGACTTTGACCGTGTCACTGACGTAAATCTGCGGGGCCCGGTCTTTTTTGCCAAAAAAGTTGCCCGTGAAATGATATGGATGAGGGAACAGGCTAAAAATTACAGACCTGCAATAATGTTTGTGACTTCATTCCTGGCGCATGCGTCTTTTGCCCACATGATTGAGGTATGCATATCAAAGGCAGGATTAAGTATGGCTTCACTTGTTTTTGCCGACAGATTGTCAGAAGAAGGTATAAAGGTGTTCGAGATCAGACCGGGGATCATTGAGACAGAGATGACCCACAGAGGCAAGGATAAATTTGACAAACTCATTGCTGAAGGCGTCGTGCCACAAAAGAGATGGGGTACACCTGAAGATGTCGCCAGGGCTATAGCTTCACTTGCAAGGGGAGACTGGGAATTCTCGACAGGAAGCGTCTTTGATGTCAGCGGAGGTCTTAATATCAGAAGCTTTTAATAACTGATCGGATCAGCATTTGCAATCTCAATGAAAGCCAGGTAGGTAAGCTTGGCGACATCCTCCATGATCTCCGGGGTGACAGCCGTCGCGTCATCACCTGGCAGGTGATACCAGACCGGTTTTACCCCGTCAGTTGTGGAAATATCCATTGTCCGGTATCCTTTTGCAAGAAAGACGAGACCATCACTGCGGGGCCGGCCGTAAAATGACCCTTCACTGGCCGACACTCTCATTGGCCTGTGAATATACCTGTTGTTTGCTGCAACGAAGTATTCCGTCAGAGCGGCACATGACGACGAAGCGCTCACTGCCAGCCCCGTTCCGTTGCCCACCATGTCAAGGTTGACGTAGATGACAGTCTTCTCTAACGGGAAGATTGGATTGGCAGTATATAACTTGCTTCCAAGCAATCCTGCTTCTTCACCTCCGGTAAACAGGAATAATATCGTGCGTTTAAGTTTTATACCTGATACGGCCAGAGCTTTCGCCGCTGCCATGATATCAATCACACCACTGGCATTGTCCAACCCCCCCTGGACAAGCAATCCGCCCCCATTGCCTACTGCATCGAGATGGGCGCCAATGATTATTGCTTCGTCTTTTAAAACGGGATCAGAGCCTTCAATTATGCCAGCCACGTTGCATGTTCTGCCTTCAGGATGGCGGGTGGTATTTGCTTTTATGGTCATGATCCTGCCTGTGGAGAATGAAGAAGCCTGCAACGATTTATCTATCTGGGCAGTAACAGTTAAATTATTCTTCCCGAGGCCTGCAAAAATATCTGCAAGCGGCGCCGGACCTATTCCGCAGACAATCATGCTGTCAATATATGAGATATTGGGATTGGCGCTATTGCCATCGATATAGAGCATCCCTGCTGCTCCGTGGCGTGCGGCATTTTCAACTTTGTACTGGTGATAGCAGTATTTTACCCATTTTGCATATTCGGGATTGCGGACATCCTTATAGGGGACGTCCCGGTTCATAAGGACTATCTTTCCCTTCACGTTAATACCCCTGTAATCGTCGTAGTTCAGTTCAGGAGCGGTCATACCATAACCGACAAAAACCACTTCGGCTGTGACTTCCCCGCTGCCTGAGTTCATGCCCGGATAGTACTCAACAGGTGCCTGATAGCTTTTAACAATTTCAGTCCCTTCCTTTTGGGGAATGTGCAACTGCAGTGATCCTGTATCATTCACAACGGTGAATGGCAGATCAAACCACTGGTAATATGAGCCGTCATCCCCTGCAGGCTTAATACCCCACTCTTTCAGTTTTCCAGCCACCCACTCAGCGGAGGCCACATATTCCGGTGTACCGGCCAGCCTGCCGTTATACTTTGGCGAGCATAATTCCGCCATCCAGTCAGAAATATCCCCGCTGCTGATTGAATGGAAATTCTTCAGGATAAGCTGTTCATCGGGCTCCTGGGCCGTGACGCTCAAAGAGAGGATGATTGAGAGCAACAGGGTATTGAAGATGAAAAAGGCTCGCATGAGTAAAAATTTTATGGTCTGACGACCGGTTAATGAATACAAATATATTGTTTTGAGCAACAGATTTGGAAAAGGGTGAAGGAACCCTTTATTTTGATGATCCTACGGGCTAAAATGAACAGAGTATTATTTCCGGTTATAAATCCTTGAAGTTAAAGTCCTGATAAATGAGCAGTGAGATAATCACAAAATATCCGAAGCGTCTGGTGACCCGCGAATTCATTGTTGCTTTTATTCTGGTCACAAGCCTGTTCTTTCTCTGGGGGGTAGCCCACAGCCTCCTTGATGTTCTTAACAAGCATTTCCAGGATATCCTCGGGATAACCAAGGCCAGGTCGGGACTGGTTCAGGCTGCTCTCTACGGAGGTTATTTCATCATGGCTGTACCGGCAGGTCTCTTCATGAACAGGCTGGGGTATAAAAAAGGAATAATAACCGGGCTTCTTCTTTATGCCTCCGGAGCATTCCTTTTCTGGCCGGCCACGCATATTCAGACTTTCGGATTCCCACTGTTGTGTCTCTTTATTATTGCCTGCGGGCTGACCTTTCTTGAGACTGCGGCAAACCCCTATTCGAGTGTTCTTGGGCCGAAGGAGACATCTGAACAGAGGCTCACCCTGTCGCAATCATTCAATGGCCTGGGATGGATAGTCGGACCAGCGCTGGGAGGGATACTTATCCTGGGCAACAGCAGCGATAATGAGACTAACAAGTTCGCTTCCATGGCAGTGCCGTATATGCTGATAGGCGGAGTGGTATTGGTTATTGCGTTTCTTTTTATCATAACCCGGTTGCCGGA
>JADGPV010000114.1 GCA_017882245.1 Bacteroidales bacterium
CTCTTCGAAGGAGTAGGTGCAAAGGGTGTGCCAAACCATTTCAGATGCTCATAAATTGCCTATGAGACGACGGTCAGTGGTAAGATGTATGATGTGATACGGAATATGCTGAAGCCAAGGAACAGGTGCAGGCGGGAATGATAAAAGAGGGCACGGGGGAATGGCTTTGCATAAAAAGTATTTCCTTCGTATTTATAATACTCATAAGATGCAGATAATTTATTTACTTATTCTTTTTACAGTGATGACCAGTTTATCTGGTGGAAAAGAGATCAGACCGGCTCATGATCATGGTAAGCCGGATGTAACCGTTTCAGCCAGGCAGGCCGATCCGCAGGAACCAGTAAAACCTGCCTGGAGTGCGCCGGATACGACAGATATGGAACTGGAATTAAGTGCTGTTGATTTTTCCGGTCTTATGGGAATCGGATGGAACCTTGGCAACGCTCTTGAATCAATCAGTTATAAAAATGGCGTCTATACCGGAGACGAAACATCATGGGGTAATCCAGTTATTACGAAGCAGTTAATTGACTCCGTAAAAAAAGCGGGGTTCAATGCTGTAAGGATACCCGTTGCGTATTCTCATATGTTGGACAACCAGGTCAGATGTAAAATCAAATGGGCATGGAAAAAAAGAGTTGAGGAGGTTATCAATTATGTGCTTGACAATGACATGTATGCCATTATCAATATTCACTGGGACGGAGGATGGATGAACGATCCGGTTTATGCCCGGCAGACAATTATCAATGCAAAGATCGATTCATTGTGGAAACAGATTGCCGTATATTTCCGCGATTATGATGATCACCTGCTGTTTGCAGGTACGAATGAAATCCATATAGAAGGCAACTATAATGCGCCCAGTACTGAAAACATAGCTGTTCAGAATTCTTTTAACCGGACTTTTGTTAATACTGTCCGGGCTACCGGCGGAAGAAATACATATCGTTTCCTTGTGGTTCAGGGATATGTTACAAATATTGAATATGCAAAGAAATATATGGTAATGCCGGCAGATCCGACAAATGACAGGTTAATGGCTGAGGTGCATTATTATGATCCATATGATTTTGCACTGCTGACATCTTCGGGATATAAAACAGGATGGGGAGAAATACCTGGTTATAACGATCGTTCAACATGGGGACAGGAATCATGGGTCAATACGGCATTTGGCTATATGAAAACAACTTTTGTTGATAAAGGTATTCCTGTAATACTTGGAGAATACGGTGCAATTTACAGGTCGTCCTTAACCGACGGGATATTGACCAACCATATTGAATCGCTTAATTATTACCTGAACTATTTGACATCAAAGGCAATGCAAAATGGTATGATACCATTCTACTGGGATAACGGTTCAACAGAAAACAACGGATTTGCCCTGTTTGACAGGACTAACGGAACACTACTGCGAAAAGATGCCATCTCCGCAATAATCAGCGCCGGTAAATAAAAGACCGTCCCGACGCTTCGGTCGGGATTTCCGCTTCGCTCCGACAAGACTGCAAGACAAAATAGCGGCAATTTGTTAATCGCACAAATAATCTGTACCTTCGCCGCGATTTAAGCATAAGTTAGATCTGTATAGTCAGCATTTCTCCCGCAGAATCATTTTAAGGAGATTCTTTCTACAAACACTAGTTTACGCTGAACAATTTTTCGCCAAAGGATCATTACCACTTTGAACAGATATATGGTTAATGGAATTTTCAGCGGCATTAACCAATTATTTTATAATGGAATATTACAAAGATCCCCGATGGAGGGGAAAAAAGAACTTCAATCAAAAAAACACGGTAAGAAAAAGAACCCCTGAAAGAAAGAAAGGTAACGCCGGCATCCTCAGTCCCGGACATTTTATCAGCAAGGCATCCACTGCCCAAATCGTAAGTTACAGTTCCGACAGGCTCATTGATGAGCTTCCGGTTGATGATGCCATAATCCGTAATCTTCATAAGAAAGGCTACGAGAAACCCACGGAGATACAGGATAAAACCATTGAAGCCATACTTAACGGGCGCAACCTCATGGGGCTGGCGCAGACCGGTACCGGCAAGACAGGAGCCTTTCTGATTCCGCTTATTCATAATCTTCTGCGCAAAGATGCCATGAGACAGATCCTGGTGGTCACACCAACGCGTGAGCTGGCTCTGCAGATCGACAGTGAGTTCAGAAGCATCGCTCACGGACTCAGGCTCTTCAGCACATGTCTTATTGGAGGTACCAGCGTCAGACGCGATATTGAGAACCTTCGCAGACCGGGTCAGATCGTCATAGGTACGCCCGGGCGTTTGAACGATATGGTGCGCCAGGGTGCACTGAAGATGAACAGGTTCACGATACTGGTGCTCGATGAATTCGACAGGCTGCTTGATATGGGCTTCGCCCCTGACATAAACAAGCTTGTTGAAGGGATGAACAATCGCGCACAGACGATTCTTTTTTCTGCTACCGAGGATAAGAGCCAGAAGGCAATCATCGGCAAACTTATGCCTGACGCCTATGAAGTAAGAGTGAGAGATGAAAATGTGAGTGCTGACAACATCGATCAGGATATCATTACCGTAAAGGAAGGAGAAAAGAAAATCGATATCCTCCTTAAAATGGTACGTGACAAGTCGTTTGAGAAGGTACTGGTGTTCGCCGATACCAAGCGAGGTGTAAGCCGAATTTGTCGCGACCTGCGCAAGGCGGGAATCACCGCTGATGAGATACACGGCGATAAATCGCAGAATTACCGGATAAAAGCCCTTGAGTCATTCAAGAATCGCAAGATACAGGTTCTGGTAGCTACCGACGTAGCGGCGAGGGGACTGGATATCACTAACGTCTCGCACGTTATCAATTTCCAGGCTCCGAAGGATATGGAGAGCTACATACATCGCATCGGGAGGACAGGCAGGGCAGGTGCCAGCGGCAAGGCGCTGACATTTATTAATTAAAAAAATAAAGAATATGGCCGGACCAAACAACAGTTACATCAAGAAGCAGAAGACCGAGAAGCGTCTTAAGAAGAGAAAAGAGAAGGAAGCAAAGAAGCAATTCCGGAAAGAGAATTCACCCGGCGGAGGGTTTGAGGACATGATTGCCTATGTCGACAAGTTCGGCAATATTACCAAGGAACGACCGGCTGAAGAAACGAGTGAGCAAGTGAGCGAGTGATCGACCAGGCGCATTTTTTTCTCCTTGCTCCATGCCCCATGCTCCACGCTCTTCACTGAGCCATTCTCTCCCGCGCCTCAATACACCACATCAGTTCACCAATGAATGAGGCTGCACGCTTGTCTGCTGCAGCTCTGTCGGCAGGCATGCCTGCCTCATCAAAAGTTTTAATTACAGATGGTACCGGGTACATTGCCGGAACGGTCCATGCGCGCAACTTCCATAGTGAGAACTGCAGTGAGGTGATGACCTGCGTACCTCCAAATATACCGTCGGAGACAGTCGATATGGCGACAGGCTTTCTTCGCCATTGGTCGAGCAGCAGGTCAATGACGTTCTTCAGGCTGGCAGGATAACCGCCGTTATACTCCGGAGTAACGATTATCACTCCGTCGGCTGAGCGTATCTTTTCTGCAAACCGCAGCACTTCTGGTGCTGGATCTGGCTGATGGCGAAGACGTTCATCAAAGAGAGGGAAGTTGTATTCTTTAAGATCGAGTATTTCAGCAGAGGCAATTTTATTCTCCTCGATATACCGCCTGAAGTATAGCGCTATCCGGTGGCTGTTCCTCCCTCGTCTGACACTGGCGGAGATTATGGCGATGGTCTTCATATCGGCCCGAAGGTACTAAGAAAAATGTCATACGGTCACGTCGGAGCCCAGCTGTGCGGGGTAAACTCCGCGAAGTTCCCGACCGAATCAAAGATCCTGACTGAGCATAGCGAACATCAGGAGCGTCTGGATCTTCGCTTCACTCCGCACATGGGCGCCACAACAATGGAGCCTTCTTCTTTCACGGCTGCTTTCTGCTCATCCGTCATTGGTTTGTTGCCGTGTTGCAGGCTCCAAGCAGTAAAAGGAAAGGAATAAGGAGTTTTGCTTTCATAGTACGTGGTGTTAGTCATTAATTAAAAAAATCCCCTGAATATCAATCAACTATCAAAGATACAACAGGAAAAGGGGAGAGTCAAGTTTTTCTCCTGGCAGTCAGGCAATAGGCAGTAGGCAATAGTCGAATTCTGGCCGATATCTGCCGCACATTTTGTAAATTCACGTCTTTAAGACATAATTCTAAAAACCTTAATCATGAAAACAACCAGTATTGCCATGTGCATGGGAAGACTTATACTCATGCTCGTGATGATGTCATTACTGACATTTAATGCTTCATCTCAGACACTTTCCCTGAAACAGCTTTCAGCCGGGTATGATAAGATGCTCTCCGAGCAGTTCAAATCCGGTGAGCCCGGTTGCGCAGCCCTGGTGGCAGAGAAAGGACAGATAATATATAATAAGGCTTTCGGAATGGCTAACCTCGAGCTGAACATACCCATGCAACCCGACATGGTCTTCAGGATCGGTTCGATCACCAAGCAGTTCACTGCAGTGGCAATACTCCAGCTAATGGAGCAGGGTAAGCTGTCATTGCAGGATGATATCACTAAATTCATTCCTGATTATCCGACACAAGCCTATACAATCACGATTGAACATTTGTTGACGCATACATCCGGGATAAAGAGCTACACCAGTATTACCGATTATTTTAATAATGTAAGGAAGGATATGAAGCCGGAGGAGGTTATAGATCTGTTTAAAAACCAGCCCATGGAGTTCGCTCCCGGCACAAAATGGAACTATAACAATTCAGGCTTTTTCCTGCTTGGTTATATAATAGAGAAAATAACAGGCAAGACCTATGCGGAGTATATACAGGAGAATTTTTTCACTCCGCTTGGCATGACCGGCTCATGCTACGGCAGCGATACAAAGATCATTAAAAACCGAGCTTCAGGTTATCAGCAAGGTAATGACGGCCCCGAGAATTCAGATTACTGCAGCATGACTCAGCCCTATTCGGCAGGCTCCATAATGTCGACTGTCGGGGACCTCTTCAAATGGCATCAGGCCGTACATTCTTACAAGCTGGTAAAAAAGGAGACGATTGACAAAGCCTTTACCGAATATAAGCTCGCGAATGGCGATGGCACCGGCTATGGCTACGGGTGGTTCCTGTCCCAGCTCCAGGGCAGTCCAACAATCGAACATGGCGGTGGGATCTTCGGTTATCTGACAAGTTCAATCTACCTTCCGGAAGAGGATGTCTTTGTAGCGCTCTTCTCTAACAGCACAGGCAAGGCCCCTGAGTTCACGGCATTAAAGATGGCTGCCATGGCAATTGGCAAGCCCCTGAAGACGACTGAGATAAAGCTTGATGAAGCAACACTCGATCAGTATGTAGGGATCTATGCCAACGAAAAGGGGAAAGAGGTCACTATCACCCGGGAAGGCACTCAGCTTTCAGCAAATCTTTCAGGAGCAGGAACCAGGAAGCTGATCCCCTCAGAGAAGGACAGGTTCCTTGTTGAGGATGCATTCATGTACGCGACTTTCAGCAGGGATGGTAATGGCAAGATTGTCTCCTTCGTCAGTGACGACAGGGGCAAACTTGACACATGGAACCTGACTGAAAAGAAGATCGAGGAAAAGAAAACCATTACCGTTGATGAGGTAATCCTGGAAAAGTATGTAGGCCAGTATGAACTGCAACCAGGTTTCATCATTACCTTCACGCGGGAGGGTAACCGGCTATATACCCAGGCCACCGGACAACCGAAGTTTGAGGTCTTTGCCGAGAGTGAGACGAAGTTCTTTCTGAAGGTTGTTGATGCTCAGGTTGAGTTTGTACCCGATGCGGACGGAAAGGTCAACAAGATGATCCTTAACCAGGGAGGACAGACAGTGGAGGCGAAGAGGATCAAATGAACAGTAGAACATTAGAACAATCGAAGTAAGAACTGATTATCTTTATCAAAATTCACTGCTGCTGTTATGAAGAGATTGTTCGCGATTGTGTTACTGCTGGCCGGAGCCGGGGTGACAGGAGACATCTGGTCTTGTACCACATTCATTATATCAGGCAGGAACACCCCTGACGGGAAACCGATCTTGTACAAGCACCGGGACACAGGTACACTGGACAATGCCATTGCTTTTTTCAGTGATGGCAAGTACCAGTATATAGGCATTGTCGATTCAAAGGACACATGGAAGACTGAAGTATGGGGCGGGTATAACTCTGCAGGATTTGCCATTATGAATACAGCTGCCTACAATAATAATACAGGCGACACAACAAAACTTACCGATCAGGAAGGAGTTGTGATGAAGCTGGCACTGCAGAACTGTGCTACGCTGGCCGATTTTGAGAAGATGCTCAATGACCTGCCGAAGCCTCTTGGTGTAGATGCCAACTTCGGGGTCATTGATGCCTCCGGCGGTGCCGCTTACTATGAGACAGGTAATTCCGGGTTTAAGAAGATCGATGCCAATGACCCGGCTCTGGCACCCAATGGCTACCTTGTTCGTACCAATTTCTCGTTCACCGGCACTGTAAACGGGGGAGGGGGTTACATCAGGTATGCCACTGCCAGCGAGACGCTTAATATGGCTGCGGCGCAAAATAAGCTTGAGCCTCATTACTTACTGAACTGTATATCGCGCAACCTTTACCACTCGCTCACTAAAGTGAACCTGAGAGCCGGTCTGCCTGCGGATAATAAGAGTACCGACTTCAGGAGCTTCGAGGATTTTATACCGCGCTTTTCAACAGCATCTGTAATTATGGTTGTCGGGACGGCAAAGGGAGATGATCCGTCAGCGACGATGGCATGGGTGGTAACTGGCTTCCCGCTGACTGCGGTGGCTGTGCCTGTATGGATCAGCGCTGGCAAGGACCTGCCATGGGTGGTCAGCATGAAGGAAGATATGCACGCTCCTCTCTGCGATGCGGCAATGTGGCTCAAGGGCCAGCTTTTCCCCATAACCCGGGGCAGCGGATATAAATACATCAATGTAGCTGCCCTTATCAATGCTGAAAATACAGGCATCCTGCAACGTCTTGAACCTGTTGAGAATGAGATTTTCAGAAAGACCACGGAACTGATGGCATCAATCCCTGCCGGCAAGGCGAAAAATGAAAAGATCCGTGAATATTATAAATGGCTCGACAGCTATATCATTCAATCTTATAAGGAGATATTTGGGATTGAAATGAAATAA
>JADGPV010000115.1 GCA_017882245.1 Bacteroidales bacterium
CTCTTGAAGAACCCATCAGCAGATAACGCCCGTACTGAAAATAGGTCGCTATCAGTCCCGGATCATCGCCACCCGCCTGGAACCTCCTGAGGCGCTCATCGGTAGGCAGGCTGTCAGCCTTTTCGTTGTCGCCAATTGACAGGCTGACCCTGTCAAACAAAGAGGAGTGTTCAGCGATATGGCTTTTCCTCAGACCTTTAAAAGATTTCCATGAAGCCTTGCTGATGGCGTCTATACATTTCTGGCGAGGATCAATCGACCGGTCAAAATTCAGACTGTCGATATTATAATCTGTTGCCGCGTTGAAAAACATCATCAGCTCGGTTCCTCCCTCGTATTTAAGAGAGTTATTATCATGTGTCAGTTTTCCGTCAAAAACTGTTGGCAGGAGGGAGGCAAAGAACTTCATGTGTGCTCCTCCCTGTCCAAGAGCCGGGTCATCTTTGTCAATCAACTGCCCCTCCATATCAATGCGGCTATCCCTTACCGTGATAATTGCATCCTGATCCCGCTGAAGAGAGACCGACATATCGAGGCCACCTTTCTTCTTCGACTTCATTGAGATAACCATCACATTATCAGTCGCTGATGAATAAACCTCATACTCTATTTTATTCCCGTTCCTTTTAAAGCTAACTTTAGCTATTCCGGTCTCGAGGTCAAGCTCCCTGCGGTACCTGGTGATCTCTCCGGTGGTGTCTGTAAAATGAAAATAAATATCACCAAGGGTCTGGTATGATCTGATTTTTGGGGGTATCCCAGCTATATATTTCTCCGAGAGTTCAAAAGCTTCCGGAATCCTGTCATCAAGAATGAGCTCCCTTATTTCAGGCAGGTGTTCCAGCGCTCCGGGGTTATTGTTTGGTATATTCATTCCACCCCAGAGAGATTCTTCGTTCACCTGCAATCTTTCAACGGCAGGGTTCCCGAAAAGCATGCCTCCGAGCCGGCCGTTTCCGACAGGAAGTGCTTCCGTCCACTCTTTAGCGGGTGTGTCGTACCACATGATGTATTTCCCGTGTGGTTTAATACCGGGGTTGCATCCGGATGACAGCAGCAGAGAAAGTATCAGAAGAAAAAAGTTTCTTTTCATTTATTTTCCGGTAAAACGTTTGCTGCCGGGTCAAATCTCATGACAAATCCACCGTTAGGATTAAGGGAGACTGATGCATTTTTGCCGCTATCAAGGTTGATATTTTTTTGTGAAAACGATCTTGGTGAATCGTTCTCCGTGATCAGTACTCCGTCAGTATAGTTAATAAAAGGAAGCTGTAGTGTGAGTTGCCGGGACTCTTTGCCGGCGTTGATACCTGCCACGTACCATGTTTCACCTGTCCGCCTCGCAATCACCAGGAACCTTCCGGGGTAACCATCAATAAATCTCGTTTCATCCCAGGAGACTGGTATTGCACTCATCATATTTCTTACGTAATCAGGCATCAAAGCCATTCCGTGCGGTGTCTCAGCGTAATGCTGCACCCCCGACAGGAAGAGCACAGCCATGGCCAGTTCAGCACCGTTGCCAGTCACCCTTTCGAAATTGTCGTAAGCGGTGAAACATACAGGTGTGAAATCCATCGGGTCAAAAGCGTTTCGGATAAATGCAACAGTGGTTGCTTTTGAAGGCACCTTGTCAGCGCTCTCCTGGTCGAAGGTTGCGTATTCAAAACCACGTATCGCTTCCATTGATACCAGGTTGGGCCAGGTGCGTTGAAGGCCTCTTGGCAGCGTCGAACCATGGCAGTTTACCACAAGATGATGTTCGTGTGCGTCAGCAAGTATATCCTGATAATAATCCATCATTGACTGCCCGTCACCTCCGAAAAAATCGACCTTTATACCCCTGATACCCAGTTTTTCCAGCCTTGAGAACTCCTCAACCCTGCTTTCATGTGTTAAAAGCTTGTTCCTGGGGTGGTAAGGCACCGTATTCCAGTCTCCGGCAGAATTGTACCACATGAGCAGGCTGACCTTCTTCTCCGACGCCAGGCGCGACAGGTCAGCCAGTTTATCCCATCCGATCGTTGTGTCCCAATTAGCATCGATAAGGCAGTACTCCCATCCCATCTCCGATGCATAGTTGATAAAGTCTTTCTGCACTTCATAATTCACGGAAGGATCCTTCATCAACGCCCAGCTCCATGATGCCCTTCCGGGCCTGACATAAGAGAAGTCACCCGGTATTGGCGGTTTGGCAAGATCAGTACCAAGCGTCGATTCAACTATTACGCCAGGGGTGCCTCCCATAGTTAAAATGCGCCATGGTATGGTCCAGGGAAGGGTTGACTGCGGATAAACTGCACCTCCCGTGAAACCTTCTGTTGGTTCCGGAAATGCAATGATCATCTCACTGCCTCCCTGGCCCTTGATAAGATGACTGCCGCAGTAATTGCGGTCGGGCCAACTCTCTGTTATGTTTACCCAGCAGTTTCCGGTATGAAATAATGCCGGAAATACCCAGCCGTTTTTATCCGGAATGACACTGTCAAGCAGGATGTCTTCAAGATAATGCTCCTCATAAGACGGGTTACACTGATTCCAGCCTGACCTGGATGCAGCACGCGGCTGAATCCATCCAGTGGTTCCCGCAATAAAGTTGAAACCAGTCTTTTCAGAAGTTATTTTTTTAGTGACATCAGAATTACCGGGAAAAGAGTAACAAAATGCTACGCCGTCATCTGACACCTGAAAAATCACATCCATTTTTTCACCGGTGGCATTTGAGAGATGGCAAACAAGTTTATTTGCTTCATAATGTGCATTTTTCGTCTTACCGTAAAGTAAAGTGTAACTGTCATTAATATTCGTCACAGCCGATACTGAATCGAGCTTCATACCATTGTAAAAATCACCATCCTCCCTGATTATCCCGAGCGACGAATTTTCAATTACGGGTATTCCACGGTAGAATACTGTGAATGAAGCGTTCCCGGAATCCAGGACCTCCATTGTCACGCTGATATCGCCGGACGGACTGTCAAGGGTCATTTCATCATGTTTTTTGCATGAAATAAGCACGCACAGAATTCCTGCAAGTGCAATGATATGTTTAAATGTTTTCATGTTGCTGCAGTACTTTTAGTTTATCGGCTATGGGAGCAGTTCAAGGTCTGAATTGCTGACAAAAGCTATTTGTTTGCTGTCAGGAGACCAGCTTGGGACGTTGATGGAACCCTGTCCGCCATAAAGATAAGCGATGACCTTTGGAGTTCCTCCTTCGACAGGCATAAGTCTGATATACACATGTTTATAAAAAGGATGATCATCGGTTTTTATTTCCGGAGGAAATGACAGGAAAACGATCCACTTCCCGTCGGGAGAGACGTGCGGGAACCAGTCGTTAAACTTACCAAAGGTCAGCTGTTCCTGCTGTGAGCCGTCGGCCTTCATTCGCCAGATCTGCATGGTTCCTGTCCTTGCTGAGTTGAAGTAGATATACTTTCCGTCAGGTGAATATTCCGGACCGTCGTCGAGACCGGGAGCATCAGTCAGCCGGATCTCTTTCTTTTTCCTGACAGAGATCCTATAAATATCGAAGTTGTTATTGCGGTCAGCGGTGTATGTCAGGTATTTCCCGTCAGGTGACCAGCCGTGCAGATAGGATGGACCCAGGGCTGTGATCCTTTTCGGGATACCACCTTCAACAGGAAGGGTAAATATTATTGAACTGTTCTCTTCCTCAGCGACGTGATTACTGATGCCCAGCATCTTTCCGTCGAATGATAGAACGTGGTCATTGTTATTGTTTGTGGCAAATCCGGTACTGATCGCTGCCGTCCCGCCCTTTTCAAGGTCAAATTTATATAACAGACCCTCGCTGTTGTAAATGAGATATTTGCCATCCACAGACCAATTCGGAGCCTGGATCGATACGGGCGACTGATAAATCACTTTTCTCAGGCCAGTCTCAACGTCCATCACCTCCAGGTTGCTGCCGATAAAATCCTTATAGGGGACAAAATCATCTTTTGCCGGCCTGATGATCCTTACATTAAAAAATCCGGCCTTTTCAACCACATTGTTATCATGAGAGCAAATGAACAATCCGGCGTAGACATCTCCGGTCAATGAATTGTCAGTGATCATGACGGTATCATAAGGATTTCCCCAAGCTGAACATGAAAAGATAAACTTATTGCCTTTGCGTTCCAGCTGTATGACATCAGGTGAAACTATCGCCGACTTCCTTTCAGACATATCCGCTCCGGCAGACAGACGGTACTGCAATGAGGTCAGCCCGTCTCCATGTACTGTTCCGCTGATATGAGCTGAACCCGGATCAAGGCTCTGCCTTATCATCCAGCCTATTTTACGGTGAGCATTGTGCCCTTCACCGATGAAGTTCACATGAGCCTGCAGGATAAAATCGCCATTCATTTTCTTCCAGGCAAAATGGAACTGGTCTTCACTGAACCAGATATTATTACCCGATCCTGAAAGAACAAACTCCTGGTTTAAGGGATCAATGGTCAGATCGCCTTTCAGGTTGCAGGCTCCGACATCTGAATGACCGTCAAAAAGGTTTTTTGAATAATCCTGTGCGTTGACGATCGCGGTCGATAAAGTTATAACTGACATGCAAATGATGATTATTTTTCTATCCATCCTTGAGTGATTAAAGTGTAAATTGCATTAGGTTGAACAAACAGAAGATGTATTTCATTGTTGTTTATAAGTATAGTCCTCTTCCTGGTTGCTATTCCTACTACCTCAGCCAGTTCTCCGGTCAGAGAAGTTACAACCCTGGTTCCTTTTGAGAAGGTGAAGATCCTTTTCCCGTCTATATAGCAGTTGACATCCTGTTTTTTTGTCTGCATCTTAAAGCTATGCCCGTTCCAGTATTGAGTGTAATCATAATCAAAATCGCTGTCAAGGCATGACCAGTATATTTTATCAGCAGATATATACACTCCATATAGCCTTGTAATGAACTCCAGTGCAGACAGGACTGCCGGCCCATACCCGTCCTGAGTGCTGTCAGGCTGCATTGTAAAAGGATCAAACTGCTGGGTGAACCTAAGGGAGTCTCCGACAGCTTTAAGAAACTTCTGGCCTATCATTGTCAGCTCTGCGTAATGACCGTAGTTCTCCAGCGCCTGAATTGATCTCTGATAAGTAAGCGCCTGTGGCTGGCCGTTCCAGTTATTACCGCTTATATTCTTGAATGACGGGTCGTTTGCGGCTATTGAAGGCAGGGGCATAGGTGTCCAGAACTCATCAGGGTTCAACAGATGAGTTCCTATGAACCTGTCTGCCATTTCCTGGTCGAAGATGCCAAAATACATGCATCGTAAGTTATTATGCAGCAGGATGGGCATTGAAATGTTGTCTTTGTCCCTGTCATAGCATGCAAATTTCTTTTTATCCCACAGGTAAGCTTTCAGTTTAGCCCTTACATCGCCGGCTTTGTTTCGCCAGTATATTTCTTTGCCGTTGTTCAGCTCTGCGGAGATAAGGCTTAAAACATCCCGGCACGAATATGAATATGACATGACGTCCATGGATTCGATTGGCACAGTCATGGCTTTTGTGCTGTCATAGCTCTCCTCCTTGCAGTTGACAGCCAGCTCTTCCTTTGAAAGCTTTGCAGCTGCTTCTTTTGTTGGCGGAAAATCAAATGACCATGCATTAGGGAAACCGTTATACCTTATGCTGTGATCTTCTCCTGTGTCAAAAATGCACCAGGATTCAAGACAACCGTCATTATCAGAATCACGTGTCTTCCAGAGATATGCATCGAATTTCTCAAGTGCTTTGTAAACCCTGTCCAGATACGCTGTATCCTTGCCAATAAGGAAGTATAGATCATACGCAGGCCGCGGGAAATATAAACCCTGGAGCTGGCAATAATTGGGTACAGGTACACCGTTCCTGTTGTAAATGACTCCCGGAAAACGCCCGTCCTCCCTCTGGTAATCAATAAATATTTCAATATTGTTCCTGGCGATCTCAAGGTCACGCTTGGCATACATATAACCTCCCAAAGGCTGGGTCTCAAGCCACACATTGGGGTACTGCGCTCCTTCGATCAGCACTTTCCGCCCGCCGTAGTTAACAATATTCTCACGAGCCAGTTTTTCGGCCCTGTCAAATATTCTTTGAAGGACAGTGTCGTTTGTGGTAAACTCAACCCCGGTGCCAGGCAACTGTGCGTGCACTTCCTGCGCAGAAAAAGCCAGTAGAAAAACTGCCGCAACCAGGAATTTCATTTCCTTTTTCATCTGTGTTATAAGTAGATGTCTTTACGTTTATAAAACAGGTAAGATAATCCTGTCAGAAGCACCGACAGACCTGCAAAGTAAAGCAGATTAAAAAACTCAAGCTTGTATGCCGGATTTACAGTATCGAGATTGACATATTTAAAGGGACTGATGTACCCTATTTTTGCAATACTTTCAGTGATTTTTGAAAGCGCAAAGATAAAGTAAAGTATCAGCACCAGCCCAATGCTGAAAGCAGTTATCGGCTTAGGCCTTTTAACCAGAGTCGATATAAATAATCCTAAGGCACCGAAGAACATATTCAGCAAAAGGGTGTACAGTGACAGGATCATGAATGCGTTTATGCTGAAGGGTTCTCTTTTGTTGATCTCCAGACAGATAAAACCTGCCGCTGCAGTGATCATATTAAGTATGAAAATGTTAAGAAAGACAACGGCGAGTTTGCTGAGGAAAACCTCCCGGCGGGTCAGCGGCCATGAAAGTAGGTATTCTGCACTCCTGTTGTATTCCTCTTTTAGTAAAATATTGGAAGACAGCACTATAGCATAGATGCTCCCAAGAACAAGCATATAAATCACATTGTTGGCAGAATAAAAGCCAAGTACCGAAAACAGGTCATTGATATTAGAAATGCCCTTGAACAGCAAGGCTCCTTTCGGGATGATGCTCATCATTCCGAGCACTTTGGAATTGTTTTCCAGGAATGTTCCGTAGACGGACATAGTTACAGTGATCAGAATGGTAATGACGGCCATCCACATCATAAGACTGAACGCATTGCTTCTCAACTCTCTTATAAAAAGGTTCCTGTTCATCTGGCGGTTGCGCTCTTAATTGTAATAGTGCATGAATATCTCTTCCAGCGAGGGCTCCTCAATTGTCATATCAGTTATCTTCTTCCCACGGAGTGCTGCGATAAGTTCTTCGAAATTGCCTGAGTACATGCACTGAAAAACCTTGCCGGAAATGACCGGCTGAGGTTGGATGCCCGGCAGTCTGACAATTTCTCTGTCAACCTGATCATCAAATTCGATGCGTACTTTTTTCAGTTGCCTCTTCCGCAGTGTTTCGATGTCTTCTACTTTTATTATTCTGCCTTCCTTAATGATGGCAACGCGTTTGCAGAGCATCTGCACCTCACTCAGCATATGTGAAGAAAAAAAGATGGTCATCCCCTTCCTGTTCTCTGAATGCAAAAGGTCATAAAACCTTGCCTGCATCAGCGGGTCAAGTCCCATTGTCGGTTCGTCAAGTATGAGAAGTCGCGGATTATGAAGCAGGCTTTGAACTATGGCAACTTTCTTACGGTTTCCGCCTGACAGATCGCTTATTTTTCTTTTACGGTCCACCTCAAATAATTCAGAAAGCGCGGCTATCCTTTCAGAACCATTTTTGGTCCCGTAAAATCCCTGGCAGTAATTAAGGAATTCACCTGCAGTCATCGAAGAATATGCATTGGCATCAGAGGGGACATACCCGGTCTGGAGCTTGATCTTTTTCGATTCTGTGACAACGTCCATACCCATGATCCTTGCTGTTCCTCCGGAAGGAAAGATCAGGTTCAGCAAGATCCTGATGGTTGTCGATTTGCCTGCTCCGTTGGGCCCGATGAAACCGAAAATATCACCTTCCTCCACTTCGAGACTGACATGTTCTATCCCTCTGTCTCTGCCGTAGTTTTTTGAAAGATCCTTGATATCAATAACTGGTGAACTCATCGGTGACTATATATTTGTTATCAGTACTGTTTTTAATTACCTGACCGGGCCAGGGTGTTAATTTTCCTGTTGTGAACAAGAGATATTTCTTCATATGACAGAGAGCAGCCGTAGATAAGATAACCGCTTCCGGAGAGCTTCCTGACAGCTTCCTTTGACCCTGGCTCGTCCTGATCAAAGTTACGGTCATGAAACTCCACCAGGATCTGATCTATGGTAACTGGTGATTTAAGTATTGCATCAATTACCTCATATTCGGACCCTTCGATATCCATTTTAAGAACATCGATATGGGTATGTTTAAGTTCCCGGGTGATGTCATCAAATGTCTTCATCATTACGGTGACCGACTTTTCAGCATCGACCTCTTTATGCTTTATCATGCTGCCGGAAATGCCCCTCGGGTTGGCGGGAAGATAAAATTCAGCCTGCCCGCTTCCGGTAGCGCTTAATCCATAAGGGTGAAAGTGAAATTTCTCAGGAAGCTTCCGGCTTTGTATCCACTCTATTGACTTCGGGGTTGGGTCAAAAGCATGGACTACTGATCCATGTCTTCTGATGCATGCCAGATCAAATGAGATGTCCCTGCCCGATCCGAATGAATAAATGACCGAAGATTCATCCAATAGTCCGGGGATGATATAAAAACCTCCGTAACTGGTTCCGTACCATTCGCATCTGGCTTTGACAGCAGGTTCAAGATGGCTATAAGCAGACGGATCGATGTGTTTATTTATACTGCGTTTTCGCCGGAGTGACAAATACTCAAGCCAAAGGTTTCCGGCTTTTTCTCTGACAGATTTTATGATGTAATTTGTCATTACGGGGTTCATACTAGGTCGCAGGCTTCCGGGGGCATCCAGTGGGCGTCCTTTCCTTCCCATTTGATATTGCACCCGATTGGATTGGTTTTGGTTACCGATACGACTTTTCCTGAAGTAAGTTCACTGAGGACGATATCAAGATTATTGACGGTCATCCTCGATATATCACGAGGTGAATCAACTCCTCTGCCGGTATAGACAAGTACCCGCTCACTGTTGAAAACAAAGAAATGCGGAGTACGCAGGGCTCCATATGCCTTTGCGACCGACTGGTCCCTGTCATACAGGTATTTCCATGGGAATTTAAATTTCTCCATCCTGGAGACCATATTAGGAAAGCTGTCTTCCTCATAAGTGCTCTCGCTGTTTGAATTAATCCCCACAAAGACCACTCTGGCTGCACGGTATTTTTCTGCAGTGGCACGTGTCACCTCATCAGATCCCATCACATAAGGACAATGATTGCATGTAAAGAACAGAACGAGGTATTGGTAATCTTTAAAATCAGACAGGCTGTATTCCGGACCCTCTGTCGAAGGCAGCCTGAAGTCAATTGCTTTCTGTCCCGGTTCAAGTGTGAAGCTCATACCCTTATAATTGTTTTTGTTTCTGCTGTAAAATTTGAATAAATGCCTTTCGTCAAAACATTTGCTGTCGTTTACGGAGACCAATTTAATCTTTTTGGTTCAAAGCTGTTCGCGAATCTGTATCATTAGTACTATAAAGTTTAATAACTTTATCAAATAAGTACAATTTTAAAAGCCAGTTATTATGAAGTCATATCATTCGTTGAAAGTTCCTTACATGTATTGTGGGGCCTGCATGATTACGGCCTTCCTGATGCTTAGCCTCCCTGTAGTATCTCAGCCTTCCGGTGGCCCGTACGGTCCTGTCAGGCAATCATGGCCCTTACCGGAGACGAATAGCAGGATTTTTTATGTATCCCCTGACGGGAATGGCAAAGCTGCGGGGGAGACTCTGGATATACCCACTACTATTGAGGCAGCCATTGAAAAGGTAAAAACGGGTGACGTGATCGTCATGCGTGGCGGAACATACCGCACAGGAAATCTGATACTGAATCAGGGCATAACAATTCAGCCTTACCAGGATGAACTGCCTGTTCTGAAAGGATCATTTATTGCAGGAGGCTGGACTGATCTTGGTAACGGATTATGGACCACCAAATGGGACCGGCTGTTTCCCTCCAGGCCTGCCGACTGGTGGCAGAGAAACAGAAGCGGAAAAGAAACCCCTCTTTACAAGTTCAATGACGATATGGTGTTCATTGATGGCAGGCTCCTGATGGCTGCAGGCTACGAGGGAGAGGTCGATGAGAACTCATTTTATATCGATTATGAATCAAGCCTGGTATATATTGGAACAAATCCGGCAAATCACCTTGTGGAGATTACCGCATTCAATGTAGGGCTTCACCGTATCACGGGAGAATGCCATGGCAGGGTGAGTGACAGTATTGGTCCTGTAATAAAGGGCATCACATTCACGCAATATGCGTACAGGGCAATAGAAGTCGACGGGAAGGACCCGGAAGGGATCTCACCCGAGAGCGATCACGGAAAGGATGTCACAGGGACCACGCTTGAGCACTGCACAATCTCATTCTGCTCACGTGTAGCAGCTTACCTCAGGGGAGACAGGCTTACCCTGCGAAGCTGCAAGGTAAGTGACACGAGCACGGAGGGTATTTACGTCCTGAGTTCTTCAGATGTGCTTCTGGAAAAGAATATCTTCACCCGCAACAACATTGAGCAGATCACCGGATATTATCCTGCTGCGGTGAAGATCTTCAACCAGTGCTACCGAGTGACATGCCGTGACAACCTTGTCATTGATCTGCCATTCTCAAACGGTATTTGGTATGATGTCGGAAATGTTGACGGTGTCTTCATAAATAACTGGGTGGAAGGTGTCGGAGACATTAACACGGGAATATCCTATCTGCAGACCTGGCCCAGTGAAAGCGGTTTCTTTTTTGAGATATCAAAAGGAGCGATTTGCGCTGGCAATGTATTTGTCAACTGCGAGCTCGGTATTCATGTTCTGAACAGCTGTAATGTCAGAATGTATCAGAATACCCTCGTAAACAGCACTGCGTGTGTCAGCCGGAGTGAGAGGAGTGCCGCTGGCGATCACTTCGGATGGCATCCGGCCACTGGTCCTGATGTTGACAAGCGTGATGGTCATATGTTTATCAATAACCTAATGTATGGAGAAGCAGGGTTTAACAGACCGCTGCTGTTTGTCTGGCAGCGCAACATCCTTTGCGAAAGTCTTAAAGAACCGCAGTTTGCCATGATTGACAACAATGTGTATGTTCAAAATCATGGCAGCAGGACCTTGCCGCTGATCCTCTGGAGCCCGGCTGCAAATGATAATTGCATCATCGCTCTTGATTCACCGGCTGAACTGAACAGGCTTCATCCCCAATTTTCAGCCCACAGCCTATTGTGTACTGACTGCAGTGTCTTTAAGAGCATCGAGCTGGGGGATTATCATCCTTAATAAACATCTGAAAAGCCTGAGTGAAAACGAGACAAGCAAGCTTCGGCTTATTGATTCAAATTATAACAGAGGATTATATGCATTTGACAACTAAAAATCAAATGCTGACAA
>JADGPV010000116.1 GCA_017882245.1 Bacteroidales bacterium
CTTCGAAACAACGGGGTCACTGCTGAATGCACCGCTGACGAGATCAATCATACCATCAAGACGTGCTGCCATGCGGTGCACCGGGCCTATGAGCGAACCCTCACCGCCGCCGATCATACCCATTCTCAGCTTCATGATTTATTATTTTTTTTCCTCCGGTTGCAAACCTCTTGTTTCAATGCTGTTACTCTTGCAGAACTCTTCTACAGCATTAAGGACAGAGACAGAATGTTCGGGGTAGTAGGTTCCCAGTTTTAATGTCACTTTGTTGTCTTTTGTGCAGAAGTCAACTGCAAGTGGCTTGAATTCAACATATGTGAGTGCTGATGATGTGAATATAACTGGTGGCTTCAGCAGGCTCTGTCTGAGCAAAATCCTTTTTTCTCCTATAGTGATATACCTGTCTGTAAGGCTCAGGCCTGAACCCAGAAGCCAGAAAGAAAAAATGAAGAGAAACAATATTGCTATCCAGGCAGTACCTACTGAGGCTTTTGTGCCCCGGATGCTGAACAGGAACCAGATGGTAGCGATAAGGCAAATGATGCCAAGTATAATCCTCAGAATCTTTCCAAGTCTTGTATTTTCCTGCAAATCAATATTATATCTTTTCTCTGGCACCTTCATCCCTTTTATGCAAGTTACTTATTTTTAGAAACTGAATATTACTGTTTTAAAATCGCTGCATCGTTTTATTTTCCGCAGGATTTTTTTACTTTTAAGGTTTGTTACGAACTTTAACCTCCCGTAAAATGAAAGAAGAAAAAAACAAAATCACAAGGCGGTCATTTGTCGGCACCACGGGTGCTGCAATAGCCGGCCTTACTATTCTTCCCAGCAGTGTAGTCAGCGGTCTTGGCTATAAAGCCCCCAGCGACAAGCTTAACATAGCAGGCATAGGAGTTGGCGGTGTAGGGGCCACCAATCTTCGAAATGTTGCAGAAACAGAGAACATTGTGGCCCTGTGTGATGTTGACTGGGGCTATGTCACCAGTAACGGTGTTTTTGCTGCTTATCCGACAGCTAAAAAGTACTGGGATTACAGGAAGATGTACGATGAAATGGACAAGTCAATTGATGCTGTCATCATTGCAACTGCAGATCATTCTCACGCTCTGACCGCATCACATGCGATGACAATGGGCAAGCATGTATATCTGCAGAAACCTTTGACCCACACTGTATACGAGTCAAGGCTTCTGACCAAACTGGCCGCTAAGCATAAAGTTGCCACACAAATGGGCAACCAGGGTGCGTCAGGAGAAGGTATAAACCTGATTATGGAATGGCTTCAGAACGGAGAGATAGGCGATGTAAAAAAAGTTGAAGCCTTCACAGACAGGCCAATCTGGCCACAGGGCCTCAATAGGCCTGCAAAGGGTGAATGGCCTCCTGAAACTCTTAACTGGGATCTGTTTATTGGCTCGGCACCGATGCGTCCTTACCACAGCATCTACACTCCCTGGAACTGGAGAGGCTGGTGGGATTTCGGTACAGGCGCACTGGGCGACATGGCATGTCATATACTTCATCCGGTATTCAAGGGCCTCAAACTGAAATATCCTGTAAAAGTTGAGGGAACATCGACCCTTCTTCTTACCGATTGTGCTCCTAATGCCCAAATGGTTAAACTGGTATTTCCGGAACGCCCTGCTCCTAAGGGCGCTAAGATGAAGTACCCCGAGGTTGAAGTGACGTGGATGGATGGTGGCCTGTTACCGATGAAACCAGCCGGATGGCCGGAAGGAACAGGTTATGATCCCGATGGCGGAGTTATTTTCCATGGTTCAAATGATGTTCTCATTTGCGGATGTTACGGCAGGGACCCGTGGTTGCTCTCAGGCAGAGTACCCACTTCACCTAAGACCGAGCGTCGCGTAACCACAAGCCATGAGATGGATTGGGTACGTGCCTGCAAAGAATCACCTGATTCAAGGCTTAAGACAAAGTCCGACTTCTCTGAAGCAGGTCCGTTCAACGAAATGGTGGTTATGGGTGTCCTCGCTGTCAGACTTCAGGGTCTGAACAGAACCCTGAACTGGGACGGTGACAAAATGAACTTCACCAATATCAGTGACACTGATTCAATTAAGATTTGCCTGGAGAACCATTTCAATATAACTGACGGTCATCCCACATTTGACAGCAAGTATACTGATCCTATCAATGCTAAACAGTTTGCAAATGAAATGATCAGACATACTTACCGTGAAGGTTGGATCCTTCCGGAAATGCCAGCATAAAACAGATTTATTTTAAACAACTAAAATCTATATATATGAAAGTAATAAAAATGATTTTTGTATTAGTTATCGCAGCGTCTTTCGTTTCCTGTGGCTCAGGAAAAAAGGCGAAAAGCTCTGAAACGAAACAGGCCGTGACCGAGGTATGGACCTCCCTCTTTAACGGTTCTTCGACCCAGGGGTGGAGAGGCTATAACAAGCCCGCATTCCCGGAGAAGGGGTGGGAGATAGTTGACGGAACACTTCACTGTATCGGATCAGGTGCCGGTGAAGCCGGGGGCAGTGGTGGCGACATAATCTATGATAAAAAATTCGGAAATTTTGAATTGTCACTGGAATGGAAGATATCACAGGGTGGCAACAGCGGGATCTTTATCCTTGCCCAGGAGATACCCGGCGTGCCTATCTACGAGTCTGCACCCGAAATGCAAATACTCGATAATGAAAGGCACCCCGATGCAAAACTTGGTGTAAACGGAAACAGGATGGCAGGCTCACTGTATGACCTCATACCGGCTGTACCACAGAATACAAAACCTGCTGGTGAATGGAACAAGGTCAGTATTATCTGCTACCAGGGGACCGTAGTATTCAACCAGAACGGAGCCAATGTTGTTGAATTCCATCTTTGGACCGAAGACTGGAAAAAGATGTGCGCCAACTCAAAATTCAAAGATTGGGAGATGTTCATAAACCCTGCCAAAGAAGGCTACATCGGCCTCCAGGACCATGGCAATGACGTCTGGTTCAGGAATATAAAGATACGAGAACTATAGACAAAATCTGTTTATGAATGGATGTAACGACGCCCTAGTAGGGCGTCGCTACTCGTTTATATACAGACCATCTGTTATTGCAAGGGTGTACCTTTGAGGCCAATTTCCTCAGCCACCTCGCGCATTCCCATTATGGTGTCGGAGATAAGGTCATCCAGCTCAACGCCGAGATTTGCTGCTCCTCTTTCAATGACACTGCGGTCGACACCTGCCGCAAACCTCTTATCGGTCCATTTTTTACGCACTGACCTGGCCTCCATGTCAAGCACACTTTTCGAAGGCCTCACCAGAGCGCTGGTGGTCACCAATCCCGTCAGCTCATCGATGGCAAAAAGAGTCTTTTCAAGCAGCGTCAGGGGCTCAGCGTCGGAGCAGATACCGTAACCGTGACTTATCACTGCCCTTATGTAATCTTCAGGCCATCCCTCTTCTCTCATTATTACGCCTGTCATTTTGCAGTGCTGATCAGGATACATCTCATAGTCAAGATCATGAATTAGTCCGATAACACCCCACATCTCTTCATCCTCACCATGCTTACGGGCCATATATTTCATCACACTTTCAACTGCCAGGGCATGCCTGTAAAGACTCTCTGATTTGTTGTACTTTTTAAAGAGAGTCAAACCGTCTTCACGGGTGGGCTTAATCATGTCTAAAGTCTTAAAGTCTGTAAAGTCTAAAGTCTGTAAAGTCTAAATGTCTGAAGCCGGAAGACCTGGGATCGATTGGTTCAGACTCTTAATTCTTAATTCTTAATTCTTAATTTTTAATTGTCCAGTCTTCTCATCTGCTCTTAACAACTTTCATGGTCATGCTCTTGCTTCCGACCAGAATTCTTAAAGTATATATCCCGCTCGCCAGGTGCTTGCCATCCACAGCTATTCTGTTTGTTCCGGGCGTCAGTTCTGATACCGATCTGTGAACAATACGGCCAGTAAGATTCATAAGCTCAATATCTGCCTTTTCTGCATCAGTAACATCGAGCTCTACAGTGAAAGCATCGCTGAAAGGATTTGGAAGAAGCTTTATATTATCTTCTGTAAGGTCGGGGCCTGTGCCTGACCTTATAAATGAATTGAAGGCTGCGTCATTTCCCGCATACACGTCCTCAGGCAGGCGGCTGAATATATAAATCATATAGCTGACATCAGGGAGAAGGTTACAGGTCTGTGTAAAGGATACATCAACCGTATCGCCCGGATCGATCTTCATATAGAAGGTCTCATTGACGAGCTCGCCGTTATTGATCCTGTATGCCAGAGGGAAGCTGGTAAGAGTTGTCCTCCCAAGGTTGATCACCCTGCCTTTCACGGTGACATTGCTAAGGTTTTCAGCTGGCAGGGGTGCGTAGACTGAATCAATACGCAGATCGGCTTCAAGAAATGATATATCCGGGAAGGTGATCTGGTCGAGCCATACAGCATCAAGGCCCTCTGAAAGAGAAACATCCTTTTTGTAAACCCACTGCAGGAAATGGACGCCGGGTTTCAATACTGCCTCCACTTTCTCCCATGGTGTATCTCCGGACAGTCGTTCGTCATCGACGCTGTCGATCCTGAAAATAAGTTCATCATAGTTGGACTCTGATGAAACCCGCGTATAGAATGATACGGTGTCTTTAACCGGATTATTCACATAGATCGAAAGCACTGTTTCGGTCTTGTCGGGAATGACCGCTGACCTTGCCGACTTAATGTTCTCAAAAGATGTCGCAGAGGTGATTGTCCAGGGATAATCTCCATCCTGGATCCATGGAAATATATCAAACCTGTCAAATTCCCATGTTTCGCGTGTTTTGCCTGTACTTATTGACCAGTTACCTGTTGCTGAATACTTTCCGCATGAGAAGGTTACATCATAGGGGATCACGGTGCCAGGCAGAGCATGTTCTGAAATAGCGGCCACAAAACTGACTGTTTTTTCAGCACCAGGTTCAATCGTTCCTGTTGAAATTTCCGGTATTTGAACCAAAAGACCAGCGCCGGAGGGAATGACCGTAACTGTACCGCTGGCTGCTGATGAACCATCGTTCTTTACCTTTACATTCAAATTTATTGTCTCTCCCGGATCAGGAAGGAAATTGGAATTTCCGGTCATTTGGTCGTCATGCACTGAAGATAATATCTTAAGTTCAGGTGCAAGGAGAGTCATATCGATTCCGAAATGGTAATTATCCGTATTATCATTTAATGTCAGCAACAATGAAGCAAGTTCGCCATCCTTTGCCTTATCAGAGACATTAAAAATGAAGCTGTTAATAGTATAAGAGGCTCCCGGAGCAAGGTCTCCGATCAGAGTAGAACTATTTTCAATCGTTATCAGGCCGGAAATAACAGATAAGTCTGCCTCCAGACCTGACGATGCTTTTTGTCCGTAGTTCTTTACAGTTACCTTCAGCCTGATCCTTTCACCATAATCCGGCAGACTGTTGCTGTTACCCTGAGAATCATCGAATATAATATCCTTTGTCGTGATGAAAGCTCCGGATATGGCTCCAAAATACAAGGTTTTGTAGTAGGGAACCATATTCTGTCCGGTAATGATCAGGAGGCATGAATCTTTTATACCTGTTGGGATTTTTAGCGAGATACTCCCTGAGGGGCTTACAAACTTTGCATCCCACAGTGTGTCAAAGTCAGATATTGCTGCATAAGCAAAGGGGGTAGAGAAGAAACTAAAGGTACTCAGGAATTGAGGGAGTGTATCCGGCAATTCAATATTGAAGGTTTCCGGTCTCCCGATCACGGGAGCAAGTGACGGATCTCCCAGAAGCATATATGTCTCCCAGTAATACTTCTTTCTTGGGCTGGTGCTTGCCGAAACCGCCATATTACCTGCAAAGTTGATCTGTCCCATGGTGTAGTACCATTCTCCGGGCGGCTCCCCGTGGGAGTGAAAGAGTCTGTCAAATGCACCTGCACCGGTATTTTCGTATGTCACATCAGTCCCGGGGTTACCGGGTCCCACTGCCCAGAAGAAATCATCTGACCAGTATGAATCATTTGTACAACCTATGTATCCAACCGCACCCTTATCAGAAGCGTTAACCATTGCAGAGCCTAAACAGGACGAAACATTTATCTGTGCTGTACGGCATGCATTCGCTATTATAAGAGGGTATTCATTTTTGTTGGTCAGCTCACCGATTACCGGCACCTTGAATGTGGGATCACTGAAACCAGCAGCTTCTCCGTGCCCGGTATAGTTAAGGATGCTCAGGCCCCGATTGAACAGTAATTTCAGAGAGTCATCCTTCTGAGGAGAGTCAGGGTATTTCCACCGGTAAGCTGTTAACGAGGTATCCTGGCTCAGGTAATTATTATAAACATAACCGACCTGACCGTTCATGTAATTTTCAAAACCCGGAGCATTTCCTGCGGTGGCCAGAGCTACAGCCCAGAAATTATTGCCGGGAGCATAATTAAAACTCTCATAGTCAATTATCTTCTTTATAACAGCTTTCAGCTGGGTAGAGTCAGTGACAGGCAGCCTGCCAATGAACAATTCAGGGATATAGTCGCCTTCACCGTCAAACTCACCGTAGTAAAGATCCGAGACATTCGAGGTACCTTTTGATGTAGGCACAATAGCAGGATCACCCACAATCAGGAGGTACTGCGGAGGGCTGCCTTTCGCCAGCAAGTCGGAATAAACAGCGGAAATTCTGGCCTTGAGATTCGAATAAACTGAATCAGCAGATCCGGGTCTCTTATATAATACTGTTGTTTTAATGCCTTTGAGCATTTTCCATTTTATGAGCGGCCGGAGAGGCTTGCTAAATAGAGTGTCTGTAACTATGATCATTTGCACCGGCTGGTCTGTGTAGCCGGTGATATATGAATCAGAGGAATAATTACCCTTTTCTTCCGTTTCCTTAACCTCACCTATGCCTTTGGTTTCTGACGGAATGTAAGTAATACTGGCATTCATCGATGTAATCAGATCGAAGTAACCGCCGGCCGGATCATAAAATGCAGGATAAATGGCGATGTTCACGAGCTCACGGCCGCGGAAAATGCCAACAGGGCTTATCACTACCGTGTCATGATTTATTACGACGTCCGATTCATACATCTTCCTGTCCTTGACGACTACTTTTTCATCCTGAACCTCATTTTTGGTTCTAGCAGGCTGTGCAGGATAAATTTCGGCACCCCTCAGGCCGTGATCGGCAAAGCTGACCTTTTCTGTACGGATATCGGAGAGCTTAACCCTTACTTCCATACCGGGAGGTATCTCAACGATACGGCTGTAAACCGGAAGCTCAGGCTTCCCTGCCTCTGACGTATAATGATGTCCCGGGAGAATTATCCTGCAGTAAATACCTGAAGGATCCGTGATTTTTTTAAGCAGAGGAGGATTGCTGTGATAAGATAGCGCCCCGGGATGCCGTGATTCGCCGGTGCTTACCTCAGGCTGTGTTGAAAGCTGATCATGAGCAGGTTCCTGTGCCCTGAGCTGGCCCAATACTATAGAACCTAAAGTCATCAGAACTACCGCTCTGTGAATTACCCTCATAACCTTCTTTAAAAAAGCCAAGATAATTAAAATAAGTTTAAAATTGAATGCCAAAATGCGCGCTCTTTTTTTCAAATTGAATTCGTATATTTATCATTTTAAACAGGGTAATCTGAAGGGTAATGAGGTTCAGGTTTGTTGTCACTTTATTTTTCCTTTTCTTTTCTGTTGCTGCTAACTCGCAGGTTAATACAAAAGGTGCACCGCTTGTCAGCTGGTTTGATGCTGTTGATATCCCTGTTGACCTCCGGAACTGGTGCATCACCATGGATAAATGCGGCGTGATGTATTTCGGAAACGAATCAAAGGGCATAGTGACCTACAATGGTCTGAAATGGGACCTCATAAAGATGGGAAGCCAGCAGCGGGTAAATGCGCTGGCCACAGATTACAGAGGCATTGTTTACGTGGGGGGAGAAACAGATTTTGGCTTTCTGCAGCCAGATAACAAAGGTGAGCTTCAGTACCGGTCGCTCGCGGACCGTCTGACAGATTCGGTGGTCAGAAGTAAAATACAGATGATTACTTCAATTGCTGCTGACAGCAACACAGTCTTCTTCACAGACAGGAGAAGCCTTTTCCTGTATGACCTGAACAAAGATTCCCTGTCAGTCATTGACATAAGTAAAAAATATAATCTGAAAAATGCAGGCAGGATACTTGTAAAGGATGGCAGGGTAATCATTGCTGATGACAGACTGGGGTTGTTTGAGTACCGGAAGGGAACCCTGGCACGGATCCCGGGTAGCAACAAGCTGGGAATGAAACGCTATATGGCTCTTCTTCCTTTTGACAGGGAAAATATAGTCCTGGCAACTTTCAGTCATGGTATATACCTGTTCAACATGAGGACAGGAGAGCTGAAAAGTAATTTTTTACCTGAGGCGATAAATAATAAACTTAAGGAAAATCATATTTCAGATGCCGTAAATATTCCCGGCAACAGGTTTGCAGTTGGCGTTACAGGTGGGGAAGGCGTTTATATTTTCAGCCACGCCGGGATCCTTCTGCAACAGGTATCCGTTGAAACAACCGGAATTAAGGAAGCCACGGTAACGGCCATGTATTGCGATTATGTCTCCAACTCCCAGCTATGGTTCTGTACAATGGGTTATATAAACAGGGCATACGTCTCACTACCGGTTTCTGAATTCGGAAGCGGATCAGGAATAAAAACAACTATCGGAGATATCGTGGAATATGACGGATCGGTTTTTGTTTCCTCCGACGCCGGCCTTTTCAGGAGTTTTGTAAATGACTCCGGAGTAGTTCATTTCTCAAAACTGGAGGAAATTGAAGACAAGGCAACTGATCTGCTTACAACCACCCTGCAGAATGGCATGGTTTTAATAGCATCCGCAGCAAACGGCCTATACCAGATTGATGAAGAGGGATACATTAGCAACTATGTTAACGGTGTATCCTTAACGTCAATGAAGGCCGATATGAATGATCCGACTACTATACTTGCCGGAGCGACAGATGGTATCATATTGACCCTGCGAAATTCAGATGAGGAATGGACTGTGACCTATAAAAGCAACAGAAATTCAGTCCGCGGTGTCGTCCTGACAATAGAACAGTCTAGTGAAGGCGAATGGTGGATACAAACTGCCGGCCCTTGCTCTTTGTATCGCCTTGATTGCTCTCCTTCTGATACAAATTGCATCATTTATGACAGAACAAAAGGACTCGAGAGCGATACGATCAATTACATCCTCACAATCGATAAAATGCTTTATGTATGTACAGGCAGGGGTATTTATCGTTATGACAGAGAAAACGACAGGTTTATAAAAGATAATGACCTTATCGGCAATACCTTCAGTAATATTTGCGTGGACAGATTATTCAAGACTCCCGAGGGTGATATCTGTGTTGCCGGGTTTGACACACACTACTTTACGGCTTTAGTAACACCAACGCGGCAGGGTCATGTCATTTTCCGAAGACAGTTCGATTTCCTTCCTGACATATCAACATCGGACATTGAATATATAGCCAATAACATTTGGCTGGCCAAGGGTAAGAGCATCTATGTGATCGATAAGTCAAACCTGGGTTACGGCTATGGCTCGTTCAGCACCATATTTACCGGTATCACCGCGGGTAATAATGATATACTTTTAAACGGACAGTTTTATACTACTACACCTGAAGGTATAAGAATTCCATCCCTTATTCAGCCTAAAAAGAAAAAACCCTCTCTTAAATATTCACGGAATGCAATTTCCTTCACCTGGACAACCACGTCATACGTAGGTGAAGAAAAGACGGAGTACAGGTATAAGCTTGACGGACTTGACAAAGACTGGTCAAAGTGGGAGAAGCGCAATTCCAGGGATTTCACCAGCTTACCCTTCGGCCATTACACCTTCAGGCTGATAGCTAAAACCCTCACAGGACTGGAAAGCAAAGAAGTTGACTACAGTTTTTCAGTCAGGAAGCCCTGGTATGCTGTATTTCCTGTCCTGTTGTTATTTATCCTGATTGGTTTACTGGCGGTATACGCCCTTACAAGATTTTATACATGGCGACTAAGGAGCGAGAACATGCGCCTGGAAAACCTTGTTAAACAGCGGAATACATTAGTGAACAGGCAGAAGGAGGAACTTGATGCAAGTGTTCATTATGCAAGCCGGATACAACGAGCCCTGCTGCCTTCCGAAAAGGTGCTGGCTGATGCAACCTTTAACAACTATTTCATACTCTTTAAACCTCTCGATAAGGTGAGCGGCGATTTTTACTGGATGGCACGGAAGGATGACAGACTGTACGTTGCCGCTGCCGATTGCACGGGCCACGGCGTTCCCGGTGCATTCATAAGTCTCCTTTGTATATCCTTCCTTGATGAGATTATTAACAAGGTTACTCTCACAAAGCCCGGCATAATCCTTGATGAACTGCGCAAGCAGGTCGTGAATTCTCTGAAACAGACGGGAGAGACAGACGAACAGAAGGACGCGATAGACCTGGCAATAATTGCCGTAGACTTTAAACGACATGTGGTTGAGTTTGCCGGCGCTTATAACCCATGCTTTAAAGTGAGGGCTATGAATAACGAAGAGATTTTGAAGTGGGAGAGTGGTGACCTTGAAACTGAGGAAGGTTCATTATCCAACGGAAAGTACCTCCTTGAGACGGTCGCGGCTGATAAAATGCCAATTGGTATCTCCTCGAAGATGGATAAGGCATTTAAGCAGACCGAGTGGAAGCTTGAAAGGGACTATTCATATTACCTCTTTACTGACGGATATATCGACCAGTTCAACGGTAACACAGGCAAGAAGTTCATGAAAAGGAATTTCAAGAAACTTATCCTTGACATACAGGATTACCCTATGAGCAAGCAAAAGGAGATACTTGAAGAGCGGCTTTTAAGCTGGATGGGGTCTTCGCCCCAGATAGATGATATCCTTGTTGTAGGTCTGAAGGCTGAATGGCCTACTATTTAGCAGGTTCGAATTCGTTGCTCAGACGGTAAAAGAGACCTTTCTCACTTGCTTCACATACAATAATTCCACAGAGAATAAAATCACTCAGTATCTTTTCGGCAGTTTTGCTGTTTATGCCCGCAAGCTTGCGGAAACCAGCCACAGTGATCTTTTCACCTCCCCGAAGGTGATTCAAAAGGACGTTTTCCTTGTCATCGAACCTTAACAGGAGACCCCTGCTGCTGCCGCTTCTCCGCCATACCTGAAGAATTACCCTGTCGGCCAAGAAGTTCTGATCACCCTGTCTGAAATATGCTTTCCATCTGCCTTCCTCGTCCTTTGCCTTTACCGGAATCTTGACACTTTTGGGAACATCAACTTCAAGGATGTTCTTCCCGTTGACCGTGTGATTTCTGGTCATGATCCTGACCTCCGGGTCACAATATAATGTAGCTGCTGAATCTATCATGTAGTATTCTTCATCTGACCTCACACCGGCGAGTGATCCATTATCCCTGACTCCTATAAGCAGTTTTCCACCCTCACTGTTAGAAAAGGCAGACAGCGTGCGGGCAATCTTCTGCGGGTCAGAAATGCAGTACTTAAAGTCAAGATTCATCCCTTCCCCTTTTAGGATCAGGTTGTTAATATAACGCCCCATACGGATTGCGATTTTTTTAAGCTGCAAGGCAGCACCACTAAAATAATATAAAATATTTGTATATTGGCTCTGGCACTTTGAACTATGAGAGTATGAAAACGCGATTCTTATTAACAACTCTGTCATTCCTTCTTCTAATAAACGGAATAAAAATTATGGCACAGCAAAGTTTTGAGCATGATACCCTGATGACCGGTAACGGGCCGGTTGAAATGTGGTTCCTCGGACATGGATCACTGATGCTCCAATACAATGACAGGATCATCCAGATTGATCCCTATTCATCAGTGGCCGATTACGCTGCTCTTCCCAAGGCAGACATGGTGCTTATAACCCATCAGCATGGAGACCATCTTGATCTTAATGCCATAGGGAAAACAAGGAAAAGCACAACAGAGATCTATTGTAATGCCCTGTCGGCTCCTAAGCTTCCGGAAGCTAAGGTGATGAAGAACGGCGACGTCATTATGTCAGGAGACATTAAGATTGAAGCTGTGCCGGCATATAATATCAGGCACGAACGTTCTCCAGGGAACCCGTATCATCCGAAGGGCGAGGGAAACGGTTATGTCCTAACACTGGGCGATAAGCGGATCTATATTGCCGGTGATACTGAAAATATCCCTGAGATGTCAAAACTGAAAGATATTGATGTCGCTTTTCTCCCCATGAACCTCCCTTATACTATGACGCCCGAAATGGTGGCTGACGCCGTACGTATGATCCGTCCGGCTATTTTATACCCTTACCATTACGGCGATACCGATACCAATCTTCTTCTGCCACTTATTGACAGAAGCAGGACTGAAATAAGAATAAGAAAACTTCAATAAAAAAACAATTCTGAAACAAATGAAGCGAAGATCATTTCTGAGGTCAGGCCTTGCCGGAGCAGCAGGCCTTGCAGTGCTGAACAAGGCTGCGCTGGCGTTAAAGGTACCAGCCAGTGATGAAATCATTTACCGGACACTGGGTAAAACCGGATTAAAAATCCCCGTTGTAAGCTTCGGAGTCATGAGAGCCGATAACAGTGCTCTCGTAAAAGCAGCATACGATGGTGGAATTAAGATGTTTGACACTGCTCATGGTTATCAGAACGGCCGAAACGAAGAGATGCTTGGTAATTTCTTTGCTGCCGTACCCCGGAATTCATTCATTGTTGCCACAAAAATAGGCCCGGCAGGTGTGGATCGTC
>JADGPV010000117.1 GCA_017882245.1 Bacteroidales bacterium
ACTGAAGACTACCGGGGCAATATCTGGGTCTCATCAATGGAAGACTGGGAGAGCCGGGGAGGTATAACAGTTTTCTCGGAGGGCGGAACTACTGTTTACAACCCGGGCAACGGGCTGCAGGCGCAGCATATCCTGAGTATGATTGAGGATAAGGAAAAGAATATCCTCATTGCCGACAGGAATGCAGGTCTCTTCATCTATAAGGGAGATCACTTTATTTCTTATCCTGCGCCTGAGTTCCTCGCGTCGAACGATGTGTCTACACTGGCCCAGGATGCAACCGGCCGCTACTGGTTCGGAACGCAAAAGGGGCTTTCACTGTATAATCCACAGCGAAAAGAAGGTGACCGCATCAAACTTACCGGCTTCCCCGCCAGTCTTGAAGGCAGCCGGATAAATATCATCAGGCCTGACAGAAATGGCAATGTCTGGATTGCTACCTCAAATGATGAGGTTTTCAGGTATGATCTTAAAGAAGACAACTACAGGTTTGATCTTTCATTGAATTCCAAACTTCAGTCGCGCAGGATATTTGCCATGGAAACGGACATGTCAGATAACCTGTGGCTGGGCACTGATGCTGCTCTCATCCGGTGGAATGACAAGAAAAAGGAAGACACGACTTACACTCATTTTAATGGTCATTCAGTCAGCAATATCACTTCGCTTTTCTATGACAGCAGGGGTTTCCTGTGGATTGGCACTGAAGAGCGAAACGGACTCACAAGACATCTTCCGGGCAGCAATACATTCACATCTGTTGATTTTGGCGCTGACGTCGGGCCGACATGCATCACTGAAACGCCTGACGGAACTATCTGGGTGGGAACAATTGACGGACTTTACGGTCTCAGGGCTGATACAGCCTGGAAGAGGCTCACCGAGACAGACGGTCTGCTGATGAATTCAATCAACCTGCTTCAGTCTGACAGCGAAGGGAACCTGTACATAGGAACAAACCTCGGCCTCAACAGATATGATATCGTAACAGGCAGGATCTCATCATTCACAGATAAGAACGGCTTCACTGGCATAGAAACCAGGCCAAACGCTTCCTTCAGGGATAAGAACGGCGATTTGTGGTTCGGTACCTCCAACGGAGCTATCAGACTGAATCCTTTAAAATTGCCTCCCGTCATCACGGAACCTGCCACGCATATCTGGAGAACGCAGGTTAATTATGAAACCTACCCGATGTATGACGGTATAAAGCTTTCCTACAATCAAAAGAAAGGGATCATATTTGACTTTCTGAGCATTTGCCTTGTCAGCCCGGAATCGGTTAAGTACCAGTACATGCTTGTTGGCAATGATGAGGATTGGATAACCACTGATCAGACAAGAGCTTCGTACCAGGCGCTCAGCCCGGGGAAATATGTCTTTAAGGTCAGGGCTTCGAACAACTACGGATACTGGAATGAAAAACCGATTGAGATCGGATTCACCATCAAACCGGCATTCTATCTGTCGCCTTATTTTATTATCCTTTGCATCTCAGCCCTTATCGGCGGTATCTATTTATATATCAGGCGGCGTGAACGTAAGCTGCTCATAGAGAAGGAAGTACTTGAAGAAAAGGTTGAGGAGAGGACTGCTGAGGTGGTGAGTAAAAGCATTGAGCTCGAAGAGAAAAACAGGGATATCACTGCGAGCATCAGGTATGCTGAGAGGATTCAGGCGGCTATGCTTCCTCCGGAAAATTACTTCAACAACACCTTCGTTCTGTTCATGCCAAAAGATATTGTCAGCGGTGATTTTTACTGGATGTATGACAGCGGTTTGAAACAGTTCATTGCCACGGTGGATTGCACCGGGCATGGCGTACCGGGTGCATTCATGTCAATCATCGGGCACAACTCACTCAATAAGATAGTGAAGGAAAACGGGATCAAGAGACCGTCTGAGATACTTGACCGTCTGAACATTGAGGTTGTTCATGCCCTATTGCAGAGGAGTCAGAAGGCGGTTCGTGACGGAATGGATATTTCCCTTCTCTCATACGATACTCTTGAACATTATGTTGAATATTCCGGCGCCTACCAGCCACTTTATCATGTACGCGACGGGAAAGTGACTGTTTACAGGCCTGACCGTTTCCCCATAGGGATGATTGACGGACAGGCAAAGAAGAACTTCACCAATCACAGGGTGAATGTCATGAAAGGTGATATGCTTTATATTTTCACCGACGGTTATGCTGACCAGTTCGGAGGAAAGGACCAGAAAAAATTCAAGAGCATTAATATCAGGCGTCTGCTCTCAGAGATTTATAAACATCCCGAAGAGGAGCAAAAGAGATTGCTTGAGAAAGCCATCCGGGACTGGATGGGTAACATCCCGCAGGTGGATGACATTCTTTTTGTCGGCACCAGGGTGCCTTAGCTTTAAATCCGGGCAATCACCTTCGGATCTGCATGCCAGCCAGTATAATTGACTATTGCCGGTATCACCTCTTCTGCCGAGGTGACGATCTGCCAAATGTCCTTATGCTCAAGCCTCATGAAATGGCCCCTGACCATGTGATCAAAGAACTCGATCAGGTGATCATAAAAACCGTTTATATTCATGATGATTACCGGTTTGTTGAACTGGCCCAGCTGTTTGAGGGTTATCACCTCCGTCAGCTCTTCGAGTGTTCCCACGCCTCCGGGAAGAGCCACCGCTGCATCAGACATCGCGAAGATCGTCTTCTTTCTTTCAGACATGTCTGATGTCACTACCATATCCTTTATCCTGTTATGACCCCATCCTTCCTTCATCATGAATTCAGGGATCACGCCGGTTATCTCACCTTTGCCGGCAAGTATCTCATCGGCAAATATTCCCATCAGCCCTATTCCGCCGCCGCCAAATACGGCATGAACATGTTCAGCCGCAAATGCCCTGCCCAGCTCTGCTGCCGCAGCAGCATAGGCAGCATCAATACGACTGCTTGAGGCAGCAAAAACGCATACTTTCATTATGTTTCAGAGAAGGGGAGTGAGTTTGGATTCAAATGCTGACAGGGCGGCTGCTCCAACCTGCTTGTCAACAACCTCTCCGCCCTTGAAGTAAAGAACAGTAGGAATACTTCTTATCATGAACCTGCGTGCAACGTCAGGTGAGCTGTCGACATCACATTTAACGACCAGAGCCTTATCCTTGTATGTCTCAGCAAGCTGTTCAATATACGGTGCGATCATTCTGCACGGGCCGCACCATTCAGCCCAGAAATCCACAATAACAGGTTTATCTGACTTCAATACAACCTCATCAAAATTCTTGTCATTAACTTGTTGTGCCATAGTATTTTATCATTTATATTTTATCGTCTGCAAATCCGCATAAAGATATTTAATTTACTTTATAATCAAGCTCCGGATTATCTTCAAGCCATCCGATGAGTTCGTTTGTGATGCCGGCCTTGATGCTGCGTGAAAAGAGAGGAACGGTGATCTTGTCATCGTGATCAATCAACATAAATTTAAGTGTTTTGTTTCCCGGGTTCTCAGAAATAAGTGACTTCAGGTTTGTTATGAATTCAGGATTGACAAGCTCTGCCTTGACCTTTATTGTTATTGAATTGATCAGGTCATCCCTGACTGCAGAGAGAAGATGTATCTCCTTTATCCTTAGCTCAAGCTCGTCGGGATTATAAAATCTTGCCTGCACTTTCCCCTTTATAAGGAGCTGGTAGTCAGTGTTAAAGAAATTGCTGAATGACACGTATTCCTTGTCGAACAGCAGGAAGGAGAATGAATCAGTGTAATCCTGAAGGGTAAATCCTCCGAAGGGCTTGCCGTTCTTGGTGACGCCGCTTCGTGTATCTGTCACTATGCCTGCAACGCAAACCTCACGGTTTGCAAACTCATTCAGGTTCTGGAGGTCAGCCAGGGTGGCATTGCAAAAAGTGTTCATTTCAAGCCGGTAGTCGTCAAGAGGATGTGATGAAAGATAGATACCGATCACCTGCTTCTCCCTGTTCAGTCTCTCCAGTTTCGACCAGTCGGGGCAGGGGGCGGGTTCAGGCCGCACCAGCTCAAACCCTCCGACCTCACCGAAGAGAGACTGCTGGGTACTGTTTCGTATATTCTTGACACTGTTGCCATACCGTATCAGGCTCTCAAGGAAGCTTGAACCCTTACCATCGGCAGAGAAGTACTGTGCCCTGGTCAAACCCGGAAGGCTGTCAAGCGCTCCGGAAACCACCACTGCTTCAAGCATCCTTTTGTTGACTGTGTTGAGATTCACTCTCTCTGCAAGGTCATAAATATCTTTATATGTACCGTTCTTCTCCCTTTCTTCAATGAGATGCAGCACCGCATTCTCGCCCACACCCTTTATGGCTCCGAGGCCGAACCTGATGTTACCGTTTCGGTTAACGGTAAACTGAAGGAGACTCTCATTGACATCGGGACCAAGCACTTCAATGCCCATCCGCTTTGTCTCCTCCATCATCACGGTGATCTTCTTGATATCATTGATGTTACGGGTCAGTACTGCAGCCATGAACTCGGCCGGGTAGTTCGCCTTGAGATAGCCGGTCTGGTATGCAACAAGAGCATAGCATGTTGAATGAGACTTATTGAAAGCATATTCTGCGAAAGCCTCCCAGTCTGACCAGATCTTATTCAGAGTATTCAGGTCATACCCGTTCTTCTTACATCCTTCTACAAACTCAACCTTCAGCTTGTCCATGATGTTTTTCTTTTTCTTGCCCATCGCCTTGCGGAGCGAATCAGCCTGCCCCTTTGTAAAACCTGCAAGCTCCTGGGAGAGGAGCATCACCTGCTCCTGGTACACGGTTATGCCATAGGTCTCCTTGAGATACTTCTCCATTGCCGGCAGCTCGTAACGTATCTTTTCTTTCCCGTGTTTGCGCCTGATATACTGAGGGATATATTCCATAGGCCCCGGCCTGAAGAGGGCGTTCATAGCTATGAGATCACCTATCTGGTTCGGTTTCAGATCGCGCAGGTAGCGTTTCATGCCGACGGATTCAAACTGGAAAACACCTGTCGTCTCTGCGTTGCTGAACAGCTCCCATGTGCGTTTGTCTTTCAGGGAAAGCTTGTCAAGGTCTATTGTTATTCCCTTTGATTTAATAATGTTTTCAACGGCATCCTTAAGTATGGACAATGTTTTCAGTCCGAGGAAGTCCATCTTCAGCAGTCCTACTGACTCAACATAGTTGCCCTCATACTGTGTCACATACAGATCTGTGTCTTTGGCGGTACAGATGGGGACATATTCACAGAGGTTGTCTTTGCTGATGATTATTCCGCAGGCGTGTACGCCCGTCTGCCGTACGCTTCCTTCAAGCACCTCAGCATACTTGAGTGTCTGGGCTACGAGGGGCTCTTTTGATTCTTTCTCTTTTAGCAGTTCAGGTACCTCCTCGTATGCTGCAGTCAGGGTTATGCCCGGACGTTCCGGGACGAGCCTGGTCAGTCTTATGGCTTCGGGCAGAGGCAGTTTCTGCACCCTGGCGACATCCCTGATGGCCATCTTTGCAGCCATGGTGCCGAAGGTAATGATATGTGCAACCCTGTCATGTCCGTATTTCTCAACAACATATTTGAGGACTTTCTCCCGGCCGTCCTCATCGAAGTCAATGTCGATGTCAGGCATAGAGATACGGTCAGGGTTAAGGAACCTCTCAAAAAGGAGGTTATACTTAATAGGGTCAATGTCTGTGATCTTCAGTGAGTACGCAACCGCGCTGCCGGCAGCCGATCCTCTTCCCGGGCCTACCCATACGCCCATCTCCCGTGCTGCCCTGAGGAAATCCTGCACAATCAGGAAGTATCCCGGGAACCCCATATTCTTAATGACTGAGAGCTCAAAATCGAGGCGCGTCTTCAGCTCCGGAGTGATCTTGCTCCATCGCTCTGCTGCTCCTTTCATCGTAAGGTGCCGCAGATACTCATCCTTGTCAGTAAATTCAGCAGGGATGGCGAAGTCTGGCATGATAGGTTCGCTGTTCAGCGAATAATATTCAACCTTGTCAGCAATCTCCTTTGTGTTCATCACAGCCTCAGGTATATCTGCGAATACTGACAGCATTTCTTCTTCGGTCTTGAGATACTCCTGCTTGGTGTATCTCAGTCGTTTCGGGTCATCGATATCTTTTGCAGTATTGATGCAAATCAGCCTGTCATGGGCCTCGGCCTCATCTGCCATAATGAAGTGGACGTCATTGGTGGCGATGATCCTGACATTATTTTTTGCTGCCAGTTCGCGGTAAGCGGCGACTACCCGCTGCTGCTGGGGAAAAACCGTAGTGTCAGCTGTCGGGTCAGAGGTCTCATGGCGCTGTATCTCAAGATAATAATCTTCACCGAAGATCTCTTTATAAGACAGCAGGGCTTCTTCTGCACCTTTGATATTACCGGAGAGGACCTCCTGTGCAGTCTCCCCGGCAAGGCAGGCTGATGAAACTATCAGTCCCTCGTGATAGATGCGCAAAAGAGCCTTGTCAATGCGCGGCCTGTAATAGAATCCCTTTATCCATGCATGGGAAACAAGCTTGACCAGATTTTTATAACCTGTCAGGTTCTTGGCCAGAAGGATAAGGTGGTCCCCTGAACGGTCCTCAACCGAGGTTTTATCTTCGAGCGTTGTGCGGGCGACATAGATCTCGCAACCGATTATAGGTTTTATGGAGGCTGCGGTAGCCGCATCATGGAACTCTTTTACCCCGAACATGTTGCCGTGGTCAGTGATGGCAAGAGCTTCCATTCCGAGTTCCTTCGCTCTTTTTACAAGAGCCTTCACTCCTGATGCACCGTCAAGAATAGAATATTGTGTATGTACGTGTAAATGAGCAAATGAGGACATGTTTACGGGAAATAAGCCTGCGTTGGCGCTGAAAACAAAAATACGGAAAAGGTACTTTCCCCGTCATTTTTTTTATTAACATGAACGTTCTGATAATTTTTGTTACATCGATTTATTGTGATATATTTGCACCCTCATTGAAAAAATGAAGGTTTAATTTAAACAGTAAATTTTAAATGTCAGTAAAGATCAGATTAGCTAGGAAAGGCCGCACAAAGCTGGCCTACTACCACATCGTGGTAGCAGATAGCAGGTCGCCACGTGATGGCAGATTCATCGAGAAGATTGGTATTTACAATCCTCGAACTGACCCGGCAACAATCGACATTAACTTCGAGAAAGCATTGGGTTGGCTGCAGAACGGTGCGCAACCTACGGAAACATGCAGAGCAATCCTTAAGTACAAAGGAGTGATGATGAAGAAGCACCTTCTTGAAGGTATGAAGAAGGGTGCTTTTGACGAGGCTGAAGCTGACCGTCGTTTTAATGAATGGCTGAAGGGTAAGGAAGAGAAGATAGAGGCTAAGAAATCCGGCCTCGAGAAGAAAGGCGAAGAAACACGCAAGCAGAGACTTGAGGCTGAGACGGCTATCAAGGAGACAAGGGCGGCAGAATATGCGAAGAAACTGGCTGCTCTTGCCGCTGAGGCAGAGGCAGCAGCTAAAGCCGCTGCAGCACCAGAGGCTGGCCCGGAAGTGATAACAGAGACAGTTGCTGAGGTTGTTACTGAAGCAGAGGTTAAGGCTGAGGCTATTGCTGAAGCAGAGGTTAAGCCTGAGGCTGTTACTGAAGCTCCTGCCGCTGAGACAAAGGAAGATACTGCAGAAGAGAAAGAGAAGACTGAGTAACAGTCTCCCCTCCCTGCCGCCCGCCTGTGAAAACAATAGGCAGAATAACAAAAACATACGGCTTCGAAGGAGCCGTAGTTGTTAGAAGTGAAGGTGGCATAAGCAGGGAACCGGAACATGGTGAACCGGTATTCGTCGTTATAGACGGGATACCGGTTCCCTTTTTTACCCGTGAGGCATTCTCGCCATCCCATGACACACTGGTAATATCGTTTGATGATTACCTGACCGTGGAATCTGTCAACGGCCTGCGGGGATGCGAAGTCAGAACCAGCCGGGAAGAAGAACATCAGGATGAAACCAACAGCCTCACCGGGTATACTATCATTGATAAAAAAAGCGGTTTCAAAGGTGTCATTGCAGATGTAATACAAAACCCCGGACAGTCCATTGCTGTAGTGAACACTTCCGCAGGAGAGGTCCTGGTGCCCGTCCATCCTGACCTTATAATAGCCATTGACGAAAAGAGTAAAATCATTGAGATGTCGCTGCCTTCCGGACTTGCCGGAATAAATGACTGACCTGCAGCATTTTTACAAAATGATGCAGCATTGCTTTTCTATTGGCGTCTTTGTTGTATAAATTCCTTAAAAAACCGATCATGAAAAAATTATTGTCATTCGCGACTGCATTGCTGTTGTTCGCTTCAGCTGCAACAGCACAGGATACTTACAAGGAAACCAGGAATGTCACCGGCTTCAATGAGGTCA
>JADGPV010000118.1 GCA_017882245.1 Bacteroidales bacterium
AAAAAGGATACATGGCAGGGCAGACTTTACAATAAATAACGGAAGATGGATTTCCTCGAAAAAGTGGCGCATAAGCTCCGTGAGAATTATGGCGATGAGATGGACAGACAGATAGTCGTTCTGCCCAGCCGAAGGGCAGGACTTTACCTGTCCAGGTTCATTGCACGTCTCTGCGATAAGCCCCAGTGGTCACCCATGATGCTGACGGTAAACGAGTTATTTAATTCATTCGCTGCCCTCAGACAGGCAGATACCGAAACCCTGATATTTGAGCTTTACGGCATTTACAAAACGAAGTTCACCCCCGTGATGAGCTTCGATGATTTCTGGTCATGGGGCGAGATCATCATTAACGACTTTAATGATATCGACCTTTACCTCGCAGATGCGCAAAAGTTATACACCAACATTTCCGACCTGAAGGAGATAGACGCAAAATTCGGCGGTCTGACCGATGAACAGACAGAGATAATCAGAGGCTTCTGGACATCGTTCACTCCCGGTTCGGCTGACAGTGAAGCCCGCTCCAGGTTTCAGTCTGTCTGGCAGAAGCTTGCACCGCTTTATGTTGAGTTCAGGAGTGCGATGAGAGCGCGCGGCCAGACAGGTGACGGTATGCTTTGCCGGGAGGTGGCTGAGCAGGCATTAAAAGAGAGCCTTTTTGTGCCTGCGGGAATGACCTGGCATCTAGTAGGGCTTAACGCTCTTAATAACTGCGAGAAAGCTCTTTTTAAATACCTCAAAAGCAAAGGACAGGCGAAGTTCTACTGGGATGACGACCATTTTTTTATGGACGACAGCGACCATAAAGCATCTGTCTTCATGAAGGAAAACCTGAAGATTTTCGGCAACGAGCTGGAAAAGAGTGCGGGTGAAGTCACTTCTATACCACAGGGACGATGGACTGTAATCGATACACCATCTGATACTGCCCAGGCAAGGATGCTGGGGCAGATTATTGAAGGTTCGGATATAGATATGACAGGTGACCTGACAGACACTGCTATCATCCTTGCCGATGAAAAGTTGTTGCTTCCCGTTCTGACGTCACTTCCCCAGTCCATCGAGGAGGTCAACGTAACCATGGGTCATCCCTTCCGCTTCACCTCGCTCTATTCATTCCTCAGGCAGCTGATGGCGCTTATCCGTTCATCCCGCGTGAGTAACGGTAAAACCTCATTCAGGAGTGAAGAGGTGATAACACTGCTGAGACACCAGTATTTCGTTCTCCTGGCAGGTGACGAAGGTGAGAAGATCGTCACAGATATAATTTCAGGAAACATAATAAGGGTTGATGCAGAACGCCTTGTCTCTCGCCTTCCCCTGAAGAAGCTTTTCACTGTACCTTCTGAAGGTGCCGGACTGCCTGATCACCTTGTCTCGGTCATGGAGATGATTGAGGCCGCCACTTTTGAGGCGCAGGAGACCGGCAAGGAGTTGAGCATCGACCGTGAGTATCTCAGGATGGCAATGAATGCGACAGGCATGCTTGCCAACCTGATGCATTCGTATAAACTTGACCTCAGGGTAGATACCTGCATCAGATTACTAGACAGGATCTTCAGGAAGCTTAAAGTGCCATTCTCAGGCGAGCCTTTGAGAGGCATCCAGGTCATGGGGGCACTTGAAACGCGGGCACTCGAGTTCAGCAATATCATTTTCCTTTCCCTGAATGAGGGTATCTTCCCCGGATCATCGTACGACAACACATTTATTCCCTATAACATAAGGAGAGCCTTCGGTCTTCCGACGGTCAACGAGCATGAGTCAATTTATTCATATCATTTCTTCAGGCTTCTTCGTAAGCCCCGACAGGGATGGTTTATGTACAATTCTACAATACAAGGACTCGTATCTGGTGAAATGAGCCGTTACCTGGTGCAGATGAAGTACAGCAAGAAATTCTCTCCGGAGTTCCGGACAGTGCATATCACCGTCGGACGAAGCAGAATGATCGCTGAAAGACTTCCCAAGCTAAAAGAACATAACAGCGTGCTCCTCGGTCTTTATGCGACAGGCGGAGAGAGTGAGAAATATCTCTCGCCAAGCGCTGTCAACACATGGGTAAACTGCCGTATGCGTTTTTATTACAGGTATGTATGCGGAATGCCTGAAGAAGAGATACTTGAAAAAGACATTGACCAGCGAAGGTTTGGCAATATCCTCCACGAAACTCTGAGCAGGCTTTACGAGTCTGTTAAGGGAACCGTGAATACCTGCTCAAGGATAAAAATAATGTATGCAGACAAGGAACTGATCAGGAACATGATAATTTCAACGGCCTTATCTGAAATGAATTGGGATGAAGCCACGCTCATGGCCGGCAAGGGTGTAATAATTATCGACGTGCTTGAGAGATATATCAGTGATCTGCTGAAATATGATTCTGGTATTTCTGACCTTGTCCTGCTGAACCTGGAGGATAACTTCCACGGAACGCAGAATATCTCTTCAATTTCGGGCAAGGTGACCGTCAGGATAGGAGGAAGAGCTGACAGGGTCGACAGCACTGCAGGTGCAATAAGGGTGGTCGATTACAAGACCGGCACTCCGAAGAAAGATACAATGAACCCTGATGACATCTTTAATGAGGAGAAGGAAAAAAGAAACGACGCACTCTTGCAGGCTATGCTTTACTGTCATCTTATCCGTGAAAGCCATCCGGGCAAATTGGTGATACCTGCAGTGTACTGGGTACAGCAGATATCATCTGATGCATACTCTCCTTATGCCTCTGTTGACGGACTTGACGGCCCGGGTGCCGAAGCACATGCCTGGAATGAAGTAATGAGGAAGTTTGCGGAGGGGCTTTCCTTGACTGTCAACCGTATCTTCTCGGAAAGTGAGGATTATATCAAGACAGACTTTATACGGAGGTGCACCTGGTGTCCATACAGAATGCTATGCGGCAGATAATTATTAACCGATCAGGAATTACTTTTCTATCTCGCGCTGCAGGGTTGCCATGCGTATGGCTGTGACTGCCGCTTCAATACCTTTGTTCCCGTGTTTGCCGCCTGCCCTCTCAAGAGCCTGCAGATGGTTCAGTGTGGTGAGAATACCAAAAATGAACGGAATGTTATAGTCGAGGTTAAGCTCGGTTATTCCATGTGTCACTCCCTGGCAGATATAAGTGAAGTGGGGTGTTTCTCCCTGAATCACACAGCCCAGGCAGATGACACCGTCAAGGTCATCATATTCTGCAAGCCATTGGGCTGCCACAGTGATTTCAAAAGTTCCGGGAACATGCTTTACTACAATATCTTCAGCAATGACGCCATGATGTCTGAGGGTAGCCTCTGCGCCGGCAAGAAGGGCATGAGTAACCTCCGGATTCCAGTCGGCCACTACAATGCCAAACCTCATCCCCGATGCATCAGGGACCTTGGAAGAGTCATATTCAGAAAGGTTCCGGGTTGCCAATGCTTAGTCTATATGCATTTTTACTCTGGCAATATATTTGTCAATACTTCTTCCCTCGGTGCTTTCAGAGTATTTATCCTGAATCTTTTCATATAGTTGAAGAGCCTCTGCAAACTTTCCGGTACTCTCATAGATCATCCCGGCCTTCATGAGGTAGATTGGGGTATGGAAAGAGTTGTCAGCCATATCCGCGGCCTCAAGATAATATTTGATGCCTTCGTCAGTATTACCCATCTCGATATTGGCGTCACCTATGAGTCCCCTGGCCTCGGGTGCCAGAACCTCGTCCTTAAGTGTATATTTTTTAAGATAATTTATAGCTTCCTCAAACTGACCCAGATGTACCAGGCATGCACCTGCATAGAAGTTGGCCAGCTTGCCTGATTTTGTCATCTTGTACTGATCGGAAATATCGATGAACCCCAGATTATTGCCATCGCCGTTAAGCGCAAGCTTAAGCGAATCCTGTGAAAAATACTGTTCGGCCATGAACATCTGGCTCTCGGCTTCATCGTTCTTCTTTCCTGTATACATCTTCAGCAGCCAGAAGATGCCGACTACTGCAACAACGCCTATCAGCGTGTAGAGAAGTGGTTTATAATTTTGTTCAAGGAACTGTTCGGTTTTGGTCAGTGTCTGTTCAACATTCTCTATACCTTTTCCGGTCTCTTTTTTCTTACTCATATCAATGTTCTCAGTTACAGGTCAAAAAATAACTTCGCAAAAGTAGTATTTATCGTCTTATTTTAAAACAAATGCTTAAAAAAATGCTGGCGTCTTACAGTCGCTCTTCTTAATCCTCAGCGTGGTTGTTGCAGCCGTTTCTTTTCTTAACTTTGGAACCTTGTTAGCTGAAGAGGGAATATGCATCTTGCCAGGATAGAGCTCACCAACTTTAAGAACTATGAAGCGGCGTCACTCGATTTTTCACCCGGGTTCAATTGTTTTGTCGGTAATAATGGCGTGGGCAAGACTAACATTCTCGATGCAGTACATTACCTGTCCCTTACAAAGAGTTTTTTCAACAATTCCGACTCTCTCAGTATAAGATATGGAGAAGATTATTTTATCCTGAAAGGCCTTTTTGAGAAGGATGGAAGTCAGGATGAACTTTTCTGCGCTTTCCAGAAGCAGAAGCAGAAGGTCTTCAAGCTCAACGGCAAGGAATATCCAAGAATGTCGGATCATGTAGGCAGGTACCCGGTGGTAATGCTTTCTCCGGCAGACAGCGCACTCATTACGGGAGGCAGCGACGAGAGACGCCGTTTCCTGAATATGATCATAAGCCAGTATGATCCGGCTTACCTTGAGTCACACATGCGTTATAATAAGGCGCTCATGCAGAGGAACAGGGTCATCAGGGAGGGAGGCCCTGACGCCGACAGCATGCTGGAGATCTATGATGAACAGATGGTACCTGAAGCTGATGTCATTTACAGGGCGCGACAGGCACTAACTGAAAACCTCACTCCGCTCTTCTCATCATATTATGAAAAGATATCAGGCAGTGCTGAAGAGGTGAGCATAAGGTACCGTACACATCTTGGCGGTGAGGACTATGCCGGACAGCTCGCTTC
>JADGPV010000119.1 GCA_017882245.1 Bacteroidales bacterium
CCGCTTTGCAATGGCTCGGCAGCACCGGGTGCATGGGCACAGAAAGTATTTCCGGGACCAAAATATTTTGCATTAAACTTCAGCAGATCAATGTATTCCATTTTCCCGGTACCCTCTTCTATTGAAGCAAGCATTTTCTCAACCCAGGGCAATCCTTCGCGACATGGTGTACACCAACCACAGCTTTCAAGTGCGAAAAACCTTTCAACATTATGTACAAATGCACCAGGACAGGTCTTATCATCAAGAATAATCATAGTGCCGGTTCCCATCCTGCTTCCTGCTGCAGCAACAGTTGAAAAATCCATCTTCACATCGAGATGTTCCTCCACCAGAAAGTCGGTAGAAGCTCCGCCGGGCAACGTTCCCCTGAATTTGTGACCTGGCAACATACCACCTGCATGCTCTTCAATCAGCTCACGCACAGTTATTCCGAGAGGCAATTCCCATGTTCCGGGATTTTTTACTTTTCCGCTAACCCCGAATAGTTTTGTACCACCTGTGGCTGTCAGGCTCAGACTCTTAAACCACTCCGCTCCATTGCTGACAATGTGTGAAATCCACGACAGTGTTTCAACATTATTAACGACAGTTGGCCGCCCGAAGAGACCGCTTATAGCCGGGAATGGTGGTTTAGTACGGGGCAGGGCTCTTTTGCCTTCCAGTGAGTTAAGTAATGCCGTCTCTTCTCCGCAGATATACCTTCCTGCACTTGAATGCACATACAGATCAAGGTTAAAGCCCGATCCGAGAATATTTTTACCGAGATAACCTTCCTTATACGCCTCAGCTATAGCTTTTCTAAGAATCGCCTCTGCTTTTTTGTATGCCCAGCGAAGAAAGATATATGCTTTCTCAGCCTGAATTGCATAAGCGGAAAGAATCATTCCCTCGATCAGCTGATGTGGATTGCCTTCCAGAAGATATCTGTCCTTAAATGTTCCGGGTTCCATCTCATCTGCATTGCAAACAAGATAATTTGGTTTTGACCTGTCACCATCAATCGGGACCAGACTCCATTTGACACCGGTGGGAAAACCAGCGCCCCCGCGGCCAAGCAGGTTTGAAGCCTTTACCAGATTTGTTATATCAGGTGGCGCCATTTTCTTCAAAACATTACTGAGCCTCTTATAGCCGCCATTCTTCCTGTAATCATCAAGAGATAATGCTGTACCAGGTATAATATTTTGGGTCAAAGGCCTTTCCATCAGTAACTATTTATAACGCTCAAGTAATTCATCAATCTTATTTGTTGTCAGCCTGTTGAAATGATCATTATTTATCATCATCGCCGGTGCGTTATCACAATCACCAAGACATGAGATGGGCAGCAGTGTAAATCTTCCATCGGTACTTGTCCCTCCAAAGGCGATGCCTAGTTTTTTTGATACATATTCATACAGTGATTGATATCCCATAATCATACAACTCACACTATCACAGATAAGTATAACATTCCTGCCAACAGGTTTACGATATATCCTGCTGTAGAAGGTTGCAACGCCATCGACCTCTTCATTTGAAATACCGAGGAGTTGAGCGATATCCTTTACCGATTCATCCGATACCCAGCCCCTGTGATTCTGAACAATTTTCAGCGCGTCAATACATGCCACCGCTGGGTAAGGATACTGTTTTGTCTCTTCATGTATCTCCTTTATTTCTTCTTCTGTCAGCATGTTAATATTGTAAATTGAAATATTTTGAAATAAATAGATATATTTTGTTCTGTGTTATGACTTGTTACTTTTATCTTTTATCTTTTCCTGTTCACTGATTCCTTTACCTGTCAAGATCAGCCAGAACAAAATCCATCGCACCCAGAATAGCCAGCAAATCAGGTATGGTGTATCCTTTTGTGATAAAGGGCAGCATCTGCATATGCGGGAAGGATGGAGTCCTGATTCTCGAACGGTATGATGAAGTACTTCCGTCGCTAATAAGGTAATAACCATTACTTCCTTTTGCCGCCTCAACCGGCACCATAGCTTCCCCTGCCGGTATTACAGGTCCCCACGAGACGCCAACAAAATGAGTTATCAGTGTTTCTATATCTGTCATTGTTTTATCTTTTCTCGGAGGTATTGCAAGCGCGTGATCTGATTTGTAATGGCCCTCAGGCATGTTCTTTATGCATTGTTGAATAATTCTGAGGCTCTGCCTCATCTCTCCCATGCGTACCAGGGCCCTGTCATAACAATCGCCATTATTCCCCAGAGGAATTTCAAAGTCAAATCTGTCAATCCCTGAATAAGGTCTTTTTTTCCGATAGTCCCAGTCATAACCAGTTGCCCTCAGTCCGGATCCGGTTATTCCCCACTCGATAGCTTCCCGTGAAGTAAAGACCCCGATGCCGATTGTCCGGGCTTTCAGTATCCTGTTCTTAATGACTATATTATCAAATTCTTTGAGTCTCTTTGGAAAATAATCAACAAAATCCTGTACAAGTTTTTCCCATCCGTCGGGTAAATCATGGGCAACGCCGCCAATCCGGAACCAGGAAGGATGCATTCTGCCGCCGGTAATAGCAGCGACTATATCAAAGATCCTCTCCCTGTCGTTGAATGCATAAAAGACGGGAGACATCTGGCCCATGTCCTGGGCAAAGGTGCCCAGCCAGACAAGATGACTGGCAATTCTAAAAAGTTCGCTCATCATTATCCTGATAACATTTGCCCTGTCAGGTACTACGATGCCGGCGAGCTTTTCAACTGAAAGAAGATAGGCAAGATTATTCATTACACCTCCCAGGTAATCGATGCGGTCAGTGTATGGAATAAAAGTATGCCATGATTGTCTTTCTCCCATTTTCTCTGCGCCACGATGATGGAATCCTATATCGGGTATAATGTTTACAATATCTTCTCCGTGCAACTGAACTATTAGCCGCAATAACCCATGAGTTCCCGGATGCTGGGGTCCTATATTAAGAAACATGAAATCACTGTCCTCGCTTTCAGTGTCTAAACCGTAATCTTTGGGATTAAACTTCAGACTTGCCTCCTCATCAGTGCGCAACATGTCTGTTAGCACAAACGGATCAAGATCAGTTGCCCTGGCATGATGTTCTTTTCTTAACGGATGGCCCTTCCATGACTCAGGCATCAGGATCCGAGTGAGCCGGGGATGTCCAGTGAAGTTTATGCCAAACATATC
>JADGPV010000120.1 GCA_017882245.1 Bacteroidales bacterium
ATGGTCCCTACTTTCGAGGCCTTGTTGCTCTCGTCAGAGTCCCGGATTATTTTATCCTTGTCAATAACTTCAGGGCTGTAGACGGCAGGAAAACCATCGCGGACACCCAGCTTGTGAAGCTTCTTTCTCAGTATACGGGCAAGGTTGCAGAAATTAGTCTCTGAGATATCGGCAACCCTTATGGTGCATGGGTCAAACTTGCCGCCCGCACCCATTGAGCTAACTATTTTCAGATTCAGCCTTAAGGAGTGATAGATTAAAAAAACCTTTGGAGACAGCGTGTCGATAGCATCGATGACATAATCGTATTTTGCTTCCTCAAGGATATCTGTCATACGCTGATCCCGTATAAACTCCGATATCACTTTCAGTTCAAGATCAGGATTGATATCCTTCAGCCTCTCTCCCATCACTTCAGCCTTTTTTTTACCTACAGTTGATGTCAGCGCCGGTAGCTGCCTGTTTATGTTGGCAGATGTGACGAAATCACCGTCAACGATTGTCATCCTTCCTATGCCTGCCCTGCATATCATTTCCGCGGCCCATGAGCCTACTCCTCCAAGACCGGCTATGAGCACATGAGATTCTTTCAGCCTCCTTAAAGCCTCTTCACCTAAAACCATTTCAGTGCGCGAAAGCCATTCTTCCATTTAGAAATCCTTTTTAGCAAATACTTTAATAAAGTTGTTTTTCAGGATGGCAATAACTTCATTCTTATCAATGCCACTTACCTGCGCAAAACTACCGTAAACATCGCGTATGGAGCCGCCAGAGTCGTCTGTCTCAAGCAGGATGTTGTCAATTCCCGCGGCTTCAATTACTTCAGGTAACATTCCGTTAAGTCCGAGAGATATCATAAAGCCTTCAGAGACTAATTCTGAAGCCAGCTTCGCGTTGCCTCTGAATCCATGGATGATCCATTTCACCGAAGGGTTGATCTCTTTCTTCGCTTTTCTGAGGACATCCCATAACCTTACTGTGTGGATCACTACTGGTTTGTCAAGCTGTCCGGCCAGCTGGGCCTGGTAAATAAAAGCATCATACTGCACTTCCGTTGACGGGCCCCTTCTTGAGTCGAATCCGGCCTCACCCACTGCTATGACGCGGTGGTGTTCAAGAACAGGTTTTAGTGTACTTTTCAGCTCATCACAGTTTTCCTTTGTAAGATACCAGGGGTGAATCCCTGCAGAATAAAAGGTTCCGGGAGATAATGATTCAGGCACTTTTTCCCTGGCGAGAAGGTTTTTAATAACCAGAGTAACACCATCTCCTTCTCCACGGTGTGTATGAAAATCAATGAATTTTATGTCTTCATCAAGCTTCATTTCCGGCTGTCAGCTTTCTTAGACCGGTATCCAGTCTGCGGAGTGTCTCCTCCCTCCCTAACCATTCAGCAATGTCAAAGAGACGCGGGCCGCGGCAGGCTCCCACCAACAGAAACCTGAAGATATTGAATATACTGCCGGTATTGAAACCGCTGGCACTTACCCACTCCCTTACAGTCTTTTCCATCTCTTCCGGAGTAAATACTTCCAGGGAAGCGACTAATTCACGAAGCGATCTGATCATATCAGCCGAACTGTCATCCCATCTTTTTTTAAGTTCCTTTTCGTCATACGTATCAGGTGCTATGAAGAAAAAGTCTACTTCCTTCCACATATCTGTGATGAAAGTTGCCCTCTCCTTAACCATTGAAACAAGCTTCACGAGGCTATCGTGGGAAGGACTGAATCCCTTTTTCGTAACAACTGGCATAAATAGCTCAGCCAGTTCTTCATTGCTTTTCCGCTGCATGTACTGATGATTGAACCATCTGGCCTTTTCCGGATCGAACCGTGAGCCTGACTTGCCCACTCTGTCTATTGAAAACGCCGTAATCAGCTCGTCCATGGAAAAGATCTCCTGTTCTGTGCCGGGATTCCAGCCCAGCAGCGCCAGCATGTTAACAAAGGCTTCGTGGAAATAACCCTCTTCGCGGTAGCCTGTTGCCGTCTCGCCGTATGGCCAATAGAGTGGGAAGACCGGAAAACCCATTTTATCGCCGTCGCGTTTGCTGAGTTTTCCCTTGCCCGTCGGCTTGAGCAATAAAGGCAGGTGGGCAAACAACGGGGCCGTCCATCCGAAAGACCTGTAGAGCATCACATGGAGAGGCAGAGAGGGAAGCCATTCCTCGCCCCTGATGACGTGTGATATCTCCATAAGATGATCATCAACAATGTTTGCCAGGTGATATGTGGGCATTCCGTCAGACTTGTAAAGCACCTTATCATCAAGAGTTGAGGTATTAACAACGATATCGCCTCTTATTATGTCGATGAAGGATATATCTTCATTCTCAGGCATGCGGTATCTCACAACATAATGATCTCCTGATGCAAGCCTTCTGTTTACTTCCTCAGAGCTGAGGGTGAGAGAGTTATACATGCGCAATCTGGTGTTGCAGCCATAATTGAATGTCTCGCCTTGAGACTCATACTCAAGTCGCAGCTTCTCCAGCTCATCAGGAGTGTCAAATGCATAATAGGCATCGCCTGTGTTTAGCAGTTTCTCAGCATACTGGTGGTAGATCTCCTTCCGTTCGCTCTGGCGATAAGGGGCATGAGGCCCTCCTTCCTTGATACCCTCATCGATCTTAATTCCAGCCCATTCAAGAGCTTCCATGATATATTCTTCCGCGCCCTCAACATAGCGGGCCTGGTCTGTGTCTTCAATACGCAGGATGAATATCCCGTTATAATGTTTAGCAAAAAGATAATTATACAGGGCTGTGCGTACTCCGCCGATATGCAACGGTCCGGTCGGACTGGGAGCAAAACGCACACGTATTTTGGTATCTGTCATTTCTGTAACCTTTATGGAATGTGTCAAAGATAAACAAACTCCTCTTTTTGTATTAAATTTACATGATAACGATTTAAATAACGGCCATATGAATAAGATGAAGGCTCTCGTCAAAGCAAAGGCTGCCAAGGGATTATGGATGCAGGAGGTACCTGTTCCGGAACCGGGATACAATGATGTCATTATTAAGGTTAAAAAGTCCGCTATCTGCGGCACCGATCTTCATATCTACGAATGGAATGAGTGGGCGCAGAAAACCATTAAAGTGCCGCTGACAATTGGGCATGAATACATGGGTTTTGTTGAGAAGGCAGGCCCCGGTGTGACTAATGTGAAGGTCGGCGACAGGGTGACAGGTGAGGGTCATCTTTTCTGCGGCGTGTGCCGCAACTGCCGCAGGGGCAGGGAGCATGTATGCGAGAATGTCGTAGGCATTGGAGTTAACATTGACGGTTCGTTTGCAGAGTATGTCAGAGTTCCGGCAAGGAACGTGGTGCTTCTCGACCACCGTATACCCGACGAATGGGCAGCCATCATGGATCCGTTCGGCAATGCCACACATACGGCACTTGCCTTTCCCCTCCTGGGTGAGGATGTGCTGATTACGGGGTCAGGACTGATAGGCAGCATGGCTGTGGCCATTGCAAGGTTTGCAGGCGCACGTCATGTTGTCGCTACTGACATCAGCGACTACCGCCTTGATCTGGCGAAGAAGATGGGAGCCGAAATGGTGATTAATCCCAAAAGAGGAGAAAAAATACATGATGTACTTGAACCTCTTCACATGAAAGGCTTCGATGTAGGTCTTGAAATGTCAGGTTCTCCTGCTGCTTTCCAGGAGATGATCGCAAATATGTATAATGGCTCCAATATTGCGCTTCTGGGCATCCTTCCTTCGAACTTTGAGGTCCCGTGGAGCGATATTATATTCAAGGCGCTGACACTGAAAGGTATCTACGGACGTGAGTTGTGGGAGACATGGTACAAGATGCAGATGATGATCATCGGCGGCATCAACCTTGACCCGGTCATAACCCACCGATTCTATATTGATGATTTCCAGAAGGGGTTTGACGTGATGGAAGAAGGGAATTGCGGGAAGGTGATTTTAAGTTGGGATTGAGAATAAGTCGAAAGTCCATAAAGTCGAAAGTCCGTAAAGTCAAAAATCTGTAAATTCAAATATCAGGAAATGAAGATTGATCGGTTTGAAGAAATCATAGCCTGGCAAAAAGCCAGAAAGCTCACTGCAACATTATACTTATTATTCAAAGAGAACAGGGACTTCAGCTTCAGGGATCAGATTTGCAAGGCTTCA
>JADGPV010000121.1 GCA_017882245.1 Bacteroidales bacterium
ATTGATGCCAGGGTCTCGCCTCTGACCACCCTGTGATATATGTAACGCTCATCCTGGCTGGCGGGTTGTGCCGTGACAGGTCCGGAGGTTTCTGTCCGGCCAGGTGTCTGCACGCTTGTTGCCGGCACCTTTAGCATCTGTCCTTCCTTAATCCCGTTATCTGTTATCGCATTCTCACGGGTGAGTTGCTCAACGCTGACATTATACGCCTTTGATATGGAATACAGGGTCTGACCCTTTGCCACCTGGTGCATATAATACACCTTGCCCTCAACAACTATCTTCTGGTTTGACAGCTCAACCGGCACCTGTGCAGAAAGCACAACCGGGAAAAACATCATGGCCATAAACAGCATAAAGGCCGGCAAAACTCGGTTTGGAAACATGTACAAATATTTGTTCTGCGTAAAATTAACAATCATTGTTATATAACAGTTTCTTACACAATTTATTTAAGTTCAGGAAGAAACCGCATGATGTTCCTCTCTATCCGGCTGACCGGATCCTCAGCTTCAGCTCTGGCAAACTTCGTGCCGGTGATTTTTTCATAGAGTTCTATATAGCGGTCTGATATCTCGGTGACAAAGGCCGGGGTCATCTCAGGCACCTTTTCGCCTGCTCTTCCCTGGAAGCCGTTTACCATGAGCCATTCACGCACAAACTCCTTAGAGAGTTGTTTCTGTTGCTCTCCCCTGGCAAAACGATCTTCATATCCTTCAGCATAAAAATACCTTGAACTGTCAGGGGTATGGATCTCATCAATGAGGCAGATATCCCCGTTACGTTTACCGAACTCATACTTGGTATCGACAAGTATGAGGCCGTGGTCCGCAGCTATTTCTGAACCCCTGAGAAAAAGCTTCATGGCATATTCTTCCAGTTTGCGATACTCTTTCTCCGGTATCAGTCCTGAGCTTATTATCTCATCACCTGATATATCCTCGTCATGCCTCCCGTGCTCAGCCTTCGTGGTAGGCGTGATCAGGGGCTTATCAAAACGCTGATGCTCTTTCATTCCTTCAGGCAACGCTATACCGCAGATATTGCGGGCACCTGACTTATAGGTCCGCCAGGAGCTTCCCGTAAGGTATCCTCTGACGATCATCTCCACCGGATAGGGTTCGCACCTATAGCCCACAGTGACATTTGGATCAGGCGATGCAATGTTCCAGGTAGGCACTATATCCCTGACCCTGTCAAGAAACATTGCTGCTATCTGATTCAGGACCTGACCTTTGTAAGGAATGCCTTCGGGAAGGACAACATCAAATGCTGAAATTCGATCGGAAGCTACCATCAGCAGATATTTATCGCCAATATTATAAACATCCCTTACCTTACCCCGGTAAATACCTTTCTGGTCAGGAAATTTGAAGTCTGTCCTGGTTATTGCCTTTGTCATTGTTGCTCTATTTTATTTCTTTTTTTTCTTCGCTCTGACTTTTCTCTTCAGTGTCATAAGCTCTGACGATATGTTTTACAAGCCTGTGTCTGACGATGTCTCTTTCATCGAACCGTATGACTGAAATACCGTCAATACCTGAAAGCAATCTTATAGCCTGAAGGAGGCCAGAATCGCTTCTCCTTGGAAGATCTATCTGGGTTGTATCCCCTGTCAGGATGAATTTTGAGCTGGCTCCCATGCGGGTAAGGAACATTTTCAGCTGGCTTACGGTGGCATTTTGTGCCTCGTCAAGTATGACGAAGCAGCTCTCAAGTGTTCGTCCGCGCATGAAAGCCAGAGGGGCAATCTGTACAGTCCCGTCTTCTATCCATTGTTCGAGTTTCCTCGAGGGGATCATGTCATGCAGCGCGTCATAAAGCGGCTGGAGGTAAGGGTCAAGCTTATCCTTCATGTCTCCGGGAAGGAATCCGAGCCGCTCTCCTGCCTCCACTGCGGGACGGGTGAGAACGATCTTCTTCACTTCATGGTTCTTTAGCGCTCTGACAGCCAGTGCGATAGCCGTATAAGTCTTGCCAGTGCCTGCCGGTCCCTCTGCAATTATAAGATCACTGGTATAATACTCTTTTACAAGCAGCAGCTGGTTGACTGTCCGGGCCCTGACAGGTCTGCCGTTCGTCCCGAATACAAGGGCTTCCTCAAAATCACCGCTGGAGGCAGTGCGCATGTGATCATCATTGAGCAGAAACCGCTCCAGGTCATTTTCATCAAGCCTGTTATAATGCTGATAATATTCAATCAGCTCTGACATCTTTTCAGCAAACAGGGTAATCTCTTCAGCCTCACCCATACATTTGATCTCATTCCCCCTGGCCACCAGCTTTATTTTTGGAAAATAGCCCTGTATCTGATCAAGAAGCCGGTTGTTGGGCCCAAACATGACCACGGGATCTATCCCATCAAGCAAAATCACTCTTTCAGTCATCTGCCTTTTCTCTCTCTTTCGTTCTATCAGCTGTTAATCAATGCCTTACAATCAGGCTAAATATTTAAATCCCGTCATTCACAAAGTAAGTTTATTTTTTTCAGAAGATTATCTTTGCTGTAACTATTTTGAGGATGGCACTTATCACACTGACGACAGAGTGGCGGGAGAATGATATCTTTCACGGGATACTCAGGGGGAAGCTGAGCACCAGCTGTCCCGGTGCCGTTGTAGTAACCAACGCCAGCGGGATACCGCCTCTGAATATAAGTCATGGAGCCTTCGTGATAAGGAATACTTTCAGCCACTATCCGGAAGGTACTATTCACCTTATCTTTGTCAGCACGGAAGGATCTGGACAAAAGCCTCATCTGCTTGTTAAAGCCCGCGGGCATTATTTTATCGGAACCGATAACGGTATGTTCAACCTTATACTCAATTCAGAGCCCGACCTTATCATCAGCCTCAGCAATGACGATGACGCCGATGAGATAACACTTTTTGTGAACGCCGCTGCTGCAATAGCAGCAGGGCAGCCTCCCGAGAAGCTGGGCAGGAAAGTTAAGAGTCTCGCCGAAAAAGTACCGCTGCGCGCCACCATAGACAGGGACGTGATAATAGGAAGTGTCATCTTCATTGATTCATACGGTAATGCCATCACCAACATCACGCGTGAGATCTTCTCAAGGGTCTTTGACGGCCGGGATTTCAGAATACTGATAAAAAGCAACAAATACTATACTGAAAAGATCAGCAGGCTATACAGTGATGAACCTGTCGGGGAGCTGGTAACGCGTTTTAACACCCTCGGCCTCCTTGAGGTATCGATAAACGGGGCCGACCTGTGCCAGCTCTTTGGTGTCGACACGGGCGATGCCGTGAGGGTGGAATTGAGAGATGCCAGGCAGACGGGAAACGGCCTTTTTAAAAACTAGACCTGAAATGAGAGAAAAAACAGTTCAAGAATTCATAAGACTGCTGGACATAATGGATGAGCTGAGGGCAAAATGCCCGTGGGATCAGAAGCAGACGAACGAGACCTTAAGAAAACTGACGATAGAGGAAACTTACGAACTTGCAGATGCAATTATTCAGGATGACAATAATGACATACGCAAAGAGCTTGGCGATCTCATGCTACATATTGTCTTCTATGCAAAGATTGGGTCAGAGAAAGGACTCTTCGACATGGGCGACGTCCTTGAGAGCATAAACACGAAACTGGTGTACAGGCATCCTCATGTTTTTGGTGATGTAAGTGTCACCAGGGGTGCACGCGAGGTGGAGGAAAACTGGGAAAAGCTAAAGATGAATGAACATGCCGAGTACAAGCCTGTCCTGTCAGGTGTACCCTCCTCTCTTCCGGCTACAGTGAAAGCCAACAGGATACAGGAGAAAGTCAGGGGAGTAGGTTTCGACTGGGACAGCCGCGAACAGATATGGGATAAGGTGACCGAGGAGCTTAATGAATTGAAGACTGAGGTGATGGAAGGCAGAAAAGTCGACATTGAAGCTGAGCTCGGAGACCTCTTCTTTTCACTTATAAATGCTGCAAGACTTTATGAGATTGACCCCGAGTTGGCCCTTGAGAAGACAAACAGGAAATTCATCAGCAGATTCAACTACCTCGAGAAGAAAACACTGGCTCAGGGACGGTCGCTTCACGATATGAGCCTCGACGAAATGAATGTCATCTGGGAGGAGGCCAAACAGCACGATAAGGCAAGATAATTCCGTCAACCTGAAAACCTGTAGCTGAGGAGCTGGTAAATAATTCTGGCGGCAACAAAATCGGGTGTCCTGCTGGCTGCAGAAGGACAAAGCTCGACCACATCAAACCCAACCACATTGCGCTTGCTGATCACTTCACGAAGGAAGACCATCAGCTCGCGGTAATCAGGCCCTCCGGGTTCTGGTGTACCAGTGGATGGCATGATCGACGGATCAAAGACATCGAGGTCTATAGTGATATAAACATTATCCGTAAGGAGGCCTAAGGCTTTTTTGTATAGTGATTTGTCTGACCAGAGCTCATGCGCATAAAATATCCTTTCCGGATCAACGAAAGGAAGCTCTTCAGCAGCCATACTGCGTATCCCGAGCTGCACGACAGGAGCATACTCCTTTGCCCTCGCTGCCGCGCATGCATGATTCAGCTGTGAACCCTCATAAAAGGGACGCAGGTCTGAATGAGCGTCAAGCTGAAGGATTGTCAGTCCGGAAAATGCTTCTGCGGCGGCCCTGAATGCTCCTACACTCACTGTATGGTTTCCTCCGATCACTACCGGGAAACGGTTTCCGGCAAAAATATCCGAAACTGTTCTGTAAACCTCTTCAGTTAATTCAGCAGGGTCAGGACCAGTGACAATTGGCGGAAGCGTGAATATCCCTTTTTTATGAGCTTCGGTTCCCGTCTCAACATCATAAAATTCAAGGGCCGGCGAGGCTTCGAGGATAGCGGCAGGACCGTTCTCTGCACCTTTCAGGTAAGTGCTGGTTGCATCATACGGCACGGGTACAATAATGATCCGGGACTCCTCATAACTATAGATCACCTCCTCCCCGCCAAAATTTGTGATGGCCATTCTATCAGCCCTTGGAGGCTTTTTTCTTTACTGTAGTTTTTCCCGGAGCGGCGGTGTCTTTCCTGACTGCGGGAGTTTTCTTCTTCTTTACCGCAGGCTTTGCCTTAGCCTTCGCTTCAGGTTTGGCCTTTACCTCTCCCTTTACTTCTCCCTTTCCCCCTTTCTCCTCTTCTCCTTTTTTCTCCCCTTCTTCCTCTTTTACCTCTTCCTCCTTTACAAGAAGGTTCAGCTTAAGAAGGAGATTGTACCAGTGAAGCACCTTCTTTATATCTGAGGTGTAGACCCTGTTGTGGTCATACTCAGGGAAGGCCTCTGCAAAGTACTTTTTCAGGTCATTGTCCGGAAGCTTATGTGACATCGCCTCTCCGCCATTCTCCTTCTCCCATAGCTTGTCCATCACCTTTCCGAGTGGCATATCCTCACCCGTGGTGAAAATAGCTATCTCTTCAAGAGCGCTTACCTTGGCCGTAGCTCCGGCGCTTAAACGCCGGCCTGTCTCGAGGTTCTCTACAATAACTGCATTTTTGCCCTGAGCAATGAACTTGAACAGTGTACTTTCACCGGAAATTGCCAGAATATCTTTCAGATTCATCTTGTAATAATTTATCGTTAATAATTATATCAGACATTTGTTAAACTAAGTTGCGCTCTTTCTTTATCTTCTCCCATGCCTCATTGACAGCCTTGAATTTCTCTTCTGCCGTTTTTCGGAAATCTTCTCCCAGGTGGCCGACTTTATCAGGGTGGTATTTCAATGCCATTCTCCTGTAAGCCTTTTTGAGTTCGTCATCAGACACTGTACGTTCGACCTCCAGTATGCAATAGGCTGCATCAGTAGCCGGAATGAACATATTACGTATTGATTCATAGTCGGTTGCTGTAATACCCAGTAAATCAGATATTGACTGTATGACTTTTATTTCCGCCTGTTCAAACCGGCTGTCAGCGG
>JADGPV010000122.1 GCA_017882245.1 Bacteroidales bacterium
GGATCAGTTCTTCAGGATGTGTTTTCAACACCGGCGATGGTGGCACTCATGATACAGACAGCGATGAAAGCCGTGGAAGCATGTCTTGATGAGGGAGAGGGCACTGTAGGAACAGAGATCAGCGTTAAGCACCTTAAAACAACCACGGTAGGCAAAATTGTGACATGCACTGCCACTTTACAGGAGGTCGACGGTAAAAGACTTCTTTTTCATGTCGAAGCGAGCGACGACACGGGAAAGATCGGAGAAGGCCATCATGAAAGATTAATCATCAGCAATGAAAAGTTCATGGCCAAAATAAAGAAGTAATGATTATCAGGTCAGCCTCCTATGTCACCAGCAGTGCAAAGTTCACCCAATTACCGCCGCCTGATCTGCCCGAGTATGCTTTCATAGGCAGATCAAACGTCGGCAAATCGTCATTGATCAACATGCTTGTCTCAAGGAAAGGCCTTGCAAAGATATCCGGGAGTCCGGGGAAGACCCATACCATCAACCACTTCCTGATAAATGAGAGCTGGTACCTGGTTGATCTCCCGGGTTACGGCTATGCCCGTGTCTCACAGAAGATGAGGGCCGAATGGGACAGGCTTATCAAGGCATATATTACCCTTCGCGAAAGCCTGATCTCCCTCTTTGTGCTTATTGATGCACGGCATGAGCCAATGCTCTCCGACCTTGCGTTCATGGAAAGGCTGGCTCTGAGCGGTGTGCCTTTTGCCAGGGTCTTCACAAAGACAGACAAGGTTGGGCCCCGGGAGGCGGAGAAGAATAAAATCCTTCATGACAGAAAAATGCTGGAAACCTGGGAGAGCCTTCCCCCAACATTCTTCACATCTGCCACAAAAGGTACCGGCAGGGATGAACTGCTGGATTACATAAAAGAGACCATGATATTTTATAAAAGGGAAAAATGATTTGACCATTAATATTATTTTTGCATCAACGTTCTGTAAAAATACCTAACACCTCCCATATGATCGGCAGAGCTCCTTTTAAAATCTTTTCGTGCACTTCTTCACTTAGCATATCTGAAAAAATCGCGGACCATCTCGGCATCGAGCTGGGGAAAAGTTCGCTTTTAAGCTTCAGTGACGGCGAGTTTCAGACATGCTTTGATGAGTCTGTCAGGGGCTGTCACGTTTTCATCATACAGTCGACCAACCCGCCGGCAGAAAACCTGATGGAACTCCTGCTGATGATTGATGCTGCCAAGAGAGCCTCAGCGTACAAGGTCAATGCCGTGATACCCTATTACGGTTTTGCAAGGCAGGACCGGAAGGACAGGCCGAGGGTCTCTCTCGGCGCCAAGCTCACTGCCGACATGCTGACAAAGGCCGGTGTCGACCGCATAATTACCATGGATCTTCACGCCGATCAGATACAGGGTTTCTTTGATGTACCCGTTGATCACCTCTTCGGTTCGGCTCTCTTCGCTCCTTTTATCAAGAACCTCCAGCTGCCAAACCTTACTGTTTCAGCCCCTGATATGGGCGGATCAAAACGGGCCAACGCCTACGCCCGTTATCTGCAGAGTGAGATGGTGCTCTGTTACAAGCTGAGGAAGAAACCCAACATTGTTGAGGAGATCTCAGTCCTGGGCGAGGTTGAAGGGCGGCATGTTGTAATCATTGATGACCTTGTTGATACGGCTGGCACTCTCACCTTTGCTGCAACGGTAATGAAAGATCGCGGAGCGCTCAGTGTCAGGGCTGTGGCAACACACCCGGTACTGTCAGGAGACGCCATAGAGAAAATAGATGCTTCGCCTCTTGAGGAAGTGGTGGTGACTGACAGCATACCCCTGACCAAACACTCGCCAAAAATAAAAGTACTCTCCATCGGAGAGATATTCGCCGAGGCAATAAAAGCCGTCTATACCAACAGTTCAATCAGCACAGGTTTTGTTTTCTAACCTTTTTCGCTATATTTGCAGGCCAAATTTTTAAAAACGTCAAACGTGTAATGGGAGGTTACCGGGCAAGTAACCTTGAGTAGCACAACAAATTAAAGACTGATGAAGACCATTGAGATCAAAGCCTCCTCACGCGATCATTTCGGAAAAAAAAGTTCAAACGCCCTGCGTGCTGAAGGCAACGTACCCTGCGTAATGTACGGAGGAAAAGAGAACAGGCATTTCTTTGCACATGAAAACGCCTTTCGAGGAATAGTGTATACCCCGGATGTTTTTCTTATTGATATAGTTATTGACGGAACGACCTATAATGCAGTAATGAAAGATCTGCAGTTCCACCCGGTGACCGATAAGCTTCTACATATCGATTTCATACAGGTAGATGAAACCAAACCCGTAATTGTTGACCTTCCTATCAGGATAACCGGTGAATCGGCCGGTGTTAAAGCAGGCGGTAAACTCAATATCAAGCGCAGAACACTGAAGGTTAAGGGAATGGTAAATGACATCCCTGAACATCTTACAGTTGACATCACTAACCTGGAGATAGGGCAATCAGTAAAGATCGGCGAAATCTCATACGATAAGCTCGAGATCATTGACAACAAACGTGCTATGATAGTTGGTGTTGCAGTATCACGAGTTGCACTTAAGGAAGAGGAAGTTGCTCCGGTTGAAGGAGCTGAAGTACCTGCTGAAGGAGCTGAAGCACCTGCAGGTGAGAAGGAAGAGGCAGGTAAAAAGGAAAAAGATGGCGGACATAAAGAGCCCAGCCACAAATAGTTAATACCTTGAAATATCTTATCGCCGGTCTTGGCAACATAGGCGAAGAGTATAAAAACACACGACATAATGTCGGATTTATGGTATTGGATGCTGCCGCAGCTGCATCCAATACCTCTTTTATTGATCGCCGTTACGGCTTCGTCACCGAGATGAAATACAAAAATGCCTCTGTGATCCTTCTTAAACCCTCGACTCTTATGAACAGAAGCGGCAACGCTGTGCGCTACTGGATGCAGAAGGAAAATATAATCCCTGAAAATTTGCTGGTTATCGCAGATGATATCGCCATACCTACAGGCAGCATCCGTCTCAGGGCAAAGGGAAGCCCCGGAGGACATAACGGTCTGGCAAGCATAAGCGAGGTGTTCGGAACAGATGATTATGCCAGATTGCGCATCGGTATCGGAAATAACTTCAGCAGAGGCGGACAAATCAGCTATGTTCTCGGCGAATGGACTGAGGACGAGCTCCAGGTAATAAAAAAGAGACTCCCCCTGGCAATTGAAATGATCAGATCATTCGTCACTGCAGGATGCGAACTTACCATGACAACCTACAATAAAGCTGGTAAAAAACCGGTCGATGACGACACAGACGGGGGAAAGAATAGATAAATTTCTCTGGACAGTAAGGATCTTCAAATCCCGCAGCGCAGCAACCGAGGCATGCCGGAAAGGCAGGATCATGGTCGCAGGGCAGCCGGTCAAACCTGCTCACATGGTCAGCGAAGGGTCGACAATCATCGTAAGAAAACCACCTGTGACCTATACTTATCTCGTTACCGGGTTGCCACGAAACAGAGTGGGAGCAAAACTTGTCAGTGAATATATAAGAGACCTAACTCCGGAGGATGAAAAGAACAGGATCAAACCTGAAAGCGGTCAGTTCTTCGGATACAGACCGCACGGCAGCGGACGCCCCACAAAGAGAGAAAGACGGGATATCGATAGCTTCCTTGAATGATCTTAAAGCATGCACAGGGCAGGGTAGTATAAATACCTAAAAATGCCCGGATCTTCTTAAGAATTACTGATATTGAATTCACGGGGGAAAATCTTTTTCTAACTTCGATAGTCGGGAAGACAGAACTTTCCGTTTTTCAGGATCGTAGAAGACAAGTTGTTCAGGTATGGGAAAGGATAATATTGAGAAGTATGATTTCTTCTATCTGCTTCTGAAGAAATATACTGAGTTCTGGCACAACAATATTTTCTACCGGAAGATCATTGTCTACGGCAAGGATAATCTGGATTTCTCAGTACCTACTATCCTGGCTCCCAATCATCAGAATGCGCTCATGGATGCCCTGGCTGTCATCTGCACGCTTGACAGACAGCTGGTGTTTCTCGCAAGGGCCGATATCTTCAAAAAGAAACTTGTTGCACGCTTCCTTTACCGGATTAAAATACTGCCCGTGTACAGGATCAGGGATGGTTTTGAAACCCTGAAACAAAATGATGATACCTTCCGCGACACTCTCAGGGTCATGGAACACCGCAATGGGGTAGTTATTCTTCCTGAAGGAAGTCATGACGTTTACAGAAAACTCAGGCAGCTGAAAAAAGGTATATGCCGGATAGCCTTTCAGACAGCAGAAGCCTCTGATTACAAAAAAGAGATAAATGTCGTTCCTGTCGGACTTGAATATTCGCACTACTGGCTCTTCAGGCAGGTGCTCACCGTTGTGTATGGCCATCCGATACATGTCTCCGAGTATTATCAGTCACACAGGGATAACCCGAACAGGGCAATAGTTGAACTGCGCGACAGGCTGTCATCCGAGATGAAAAAGGTAATGGTCCATATAGAGGATGACCAGGATTATGAAGCCATCAATGAGCTGCGAAGCATTATAAACGAGAAATACAATGACAGTATAAAATATCCCAAGCTTTTCCGTGACAAAAGGCTCGTGAGCAAAGTCAATGAACTTCGTGTAGCAGACCCGGCAGCGTACAGGGAGTTATGCAATGACAGTCTTGCCGTCAGGGATATGGCCAAACAGCTGAAACTGACCTACCGCCTTCTGAGAAAGAAAAAGCACCCTCTCGGGTGGCTTCTTGCATCATCGCTGTTCCTGCTGGTCACAGTGCCTTTTTTTCTGATAGGGTTCATTTTAAATATTATCATTTTTAAAGTTTCTGAAATTCAGTCGCTTAAATCAAAAGACCCTGCTTTTATCAGCACGGCAAGATTTGGGTTCTTCCTTGGACTGGGGTTAGTATTTGCACCTCTTTTTCTGATCCTCGCGTTGATATTAATCAAACCCTGGTGGCTGGGCATTATTGTTTTTTTTCTCGTGCCAGTGCTTGGAGTTCTTGCATGGAACTGGTCTCTTCTTTTCAGAAGGACAGTAGGAGGATTCAGGATCAGAAGCCTCAGAAGTACGCAGAACCAAGTCTTTACCAAACTGCGCGAAACTTATGACAACCTTACTCAACGCGTTGCCAAACTCTGATTATGAAAGACTTTTTCTCAGACAGGACAGTGTGGATCACAGGGGCTTCATCAGGTATAGGTGAGGCGCTGGTTTATGAATTCGTCAGAGGAGGAAGCAGGGTAATAGCCTCATCAAATGACAGCGCTGAGCTTAAAAGAGTGGCTGAGAGCTGCATCGGAATGAAGGGCAGCATAACTTCCCTGCCCTTCGATCTGTCAGAATCTGCCGGCTTTGATGAGATGGTGGGTGAATTAATTAAGAAAGAGGGTAAAGTAGACTTATTGCTAAACATAGGCGGTATCAGCCAGAGGGCACTTATAAAAGAAACCCCGCTGTGGCTTGATCGCAGGATCATGGAGATAAACTATTTCGGCACCATAGCGCTTACCAAAGCAGTACTTCCTTACATGATCAGTAACGGCGGGGGACATGTCGTTGCAACCAGTTCTATATCAGGACGTTTCGGGTTCCCTCTCAGATCAGCCTATTCGGCGTCAAAACAGGCTCTCCACGGTTTCTTTGAGACACTGCTGCTGGAGCACAAAAGTGACAACATAAAAGTGTCCGTGCTTATTCCCGGAAGGGTAAGAACCAATATCTCATTTCACGCTCTCACGGCCTCAGGCAAAGAGCACGGCAAGCTTGATGAAGGGCTGGCGGCAGGCATTACACCCGAAAAAGCCGCACAACAGATCATCAGGGGCCTCAGGAAGAATAAAAGAGAGATACCGGTTGGCAGCAAGGAATTGCTGATGCTTAAAATTAGAAAATACCTGCCTGGCCTTTTCTTCAGGATGGCCGGAAGGATGAAACCAATGTAAAAACGGATCTGATATGAAAGAATATATTGTCAGCGGCATACAACAGATCGGAATTGGCGTGCGCGATCTTAAAAAAGCCTGGGATTGGTACATAAAGGTCTTTGGAATGGACTGCCGCATCTTTGAGGATGATGCTGAAGCCAGCCTGATGCTGCCATACACAGGAGGCCAGCCACGCAGCAGGCACGCTGTGCTTGCCATGAACCTGCAGAGCGGCGGAGGCTTTGAAGTCTGGCAGTACAAGGGCAGGGAACCAGCGTACCGTGATCGTGAGACAATGCTGGGAGACATCGGTATTTTTTCATGCAAAATGAAAATCAGGGAGGCAGGGAAAGCGTGGAAATACTTCACTGGTACAGGAGTTGAAGTTCTGGGAAAACCCGCAGCTGACCCTTCAGGCAGGAAAGGATTTTTTGTCAGGGACCCGTTCGGAAATATTTTTCACATGGTTGAAGCCACCGACTGGTTCTTGAACCTGAAGAAAGTATCAGGCGGATGCTA
>JADGPV010000123.1 GCA_017882245.1 Bacteroidales bacterium
CCTGGCAAAATGCTTCCTGTCGGCAGCATACGCCACCACAGGGCGTCCTGAAGTTGCACAGAGCCTCATTGATGTCAGGAACCTTAAGCCTGATAATGACTATTCATCATATTATTATGGCAGCACTCTCAGGGATCAGTCGATCATCCTTTATACTCTCACTGCCATCGGTAATACCACCGAAGCTCTGGAGCTGCTGAAAGAGATTGCAGCAGAACTGAGTCAGGACCAGTGGTACAGTACCCAGACAACGGCGTGGGGCCTCTTTTCATATATGAATTTCAGCAAGGCAGTGAAGGCTGACAACAGCAAACCGGTAAAGGTGACATTCGATTTCAATGGCAAGACAGAGAAGCTGTCGTCAGAAGAGGGTGCGATAATGCGTAACCTGACACCGGCAGCATCAAATAAACTGGTCATTGATAATGATAGTGAAGGACCATTGTTTGTGACATTCACGGAACAGGGCGTGCCTCTGACCACAGACAGGACGGTGACAGAGAATAATCTTACCATGAAAGTCGATTATATGGATATGTCGCAGAATACCGTTGTTATTTCCTCTCTGCCACAAGGCAGCGGGTTTATGATGCTTGTGACAATTACTAATACGACATTCCGTAAGATAAGTAACCTGGCACTGACCCAGATGGTGCCTTCGGGATGGGAGATACAGAACACCCGCCTCTTTGAGGCGAACCTGCAGCTAAAGGAGAGCGGATATGACTACCGCGACTACCGCGACGATCGTGTTTATACATATTTCAGCCTCGGTCCGGGTGAGGTAAAGAAGTTTTACATAATCCTCACAGCTTCATACAGAGGTACGTATTGGATGCCTGCCGTTGTATGTGAAGCAATGTACGACGGAGATGTCACCGCACGTCGTCCCGGCCGTGAGGTGATAGTCAGTGAATAGCCAATAGGCAGTAGGCAGTAGGCAATAGTGAGAATCGTCCTGAAAATACTGCTTGGAGTTGGGGTAGTATTGATAATATGTGTGCTCCTGGCGCCGGTGCCTTCATTCGATAAACCGCTATCTACGGTTGTTGAGGCTGCCGACGGCTCACTTCTCGGAGCCCGTGCGGCAGGTGACGGACAGTGGCGCTTCCCGACACCTGACAGCCTGCCTGAAAAATATGTCACCTGTCTGATAAACTATGAGGACAGATGGTTCTGGTGGCACCCCGGAGTTAACCCGGTAGCAGTAATCAAGGCCCTTGCCGACAACATCAGAGCTGGCGAAACCGTTCGCGGCGGCAGCACAATTACCATGCAGGTAGCGCGACTGGCACGCGGAAATCCTGAAAGGACATACTCAGAAAAGATCATTGAGATGCTTTCGGCGCTCAAGCTTGAATTGTTTCGTTCCAAAAGAAAAATACTCCTGCTCTATGCCGCCAACGCTCCATTCGGGGGTAACACTGTCGGTCTTGAGGCAGCGGCCTGGCGATATACCGGACGCAACAGTAACGATCTGACCTGGGCTGAGGCAGCCACGCTGGCTGTGCTTCCCAATGCCCCGTCACTTATTTATCCCGGGCGGCATTCGGAACGGTTGCAGGAGAAGAGAGACGGCTTGCTGTTATTACTGGCAAAGAGGAAAATAATTGACAGCCTGACATGTTCCCTTGCTATAAGTGAACCTCTCCCGGATGTTGCACTGCCTATGCCTTCTCTTGCTCCTCATCTAACCAGTCGTATATGGATTGACGATCCGGGCAAGAGAGTAAAAACCACCATTGACCCTATGCTGCAGAAAGAAGTCTCAGTGCTGGTAAACAGTCACCAGGCAGCGCTGGAGGGTAATCTCATCTACAATGCTGCCGCCCTGATAGTGGAGGTTTCCAGCGGTATTGTGCTTGCCTATGCCGGCAACAGCACCCTTCCTGATACGGCGGGCATCTATGGGCGCGATGTCGACATGATCCCCTCGCCGCGAAGCACTGGCAGTATCATGAAGCCATTCCTGTATGCAGGGTTGCTTACAGCCGGAGAGATGCTACCCAATGCTCTCATTCCGGACATCCCGACACGCTTCCCGGGTTTCCGTCCTGAGAACTCCGACTTTTCCTACAGCGGTGCTGTCCCTGCCGGTGACGCCCTGGCGCGGTCGCTTAATATACCGGCAGTGCGTATGCTGCAGATGATGAATGAAGAACGTTTCCTGAACCTGCTGCACAGGGTGGGGTTCACCACTTTTGATAAACCCGCATCACATTACGGCCTCTCGCTTATCCTCGGAGGAGGAGAGGCAAGTCTCTGGGAGCTGGCCGGAGCATATGCCTCAATGGCGCGCGTGCTGAATAACATTAACACCGGTAAAGAGTATCATGCTGAAGACTGGCACGAGCCACGACTTGTTAATATTGAAGAACAAAAGCTTACTTCTGATCCTTCTCCGCCTCTGACAGCTCCAGCAATATGGCTTACATATGAAGCTCTGCAACGCGTCAACAGACCGGAGACAGAGACAGGATGGCGGTATTTCGGCAACGCCCCTGACATAGCATGGAAGACTGGCACAAGCTTTGGCTTCCGCGATGCATGGGCCATAGGTACCACTCCGGCACACGTGGTTGCCATCTGGGCCGGCAACGCCGACGGTGAGGGGAGACCGGGCCTTTCAGGTATATCATCGGCAGCGCCGCTGCTCTTTGATATATTCAGGCTGTTAGAGCCTGGCGGATGGTTTGCACGTCCCGAAGAGGGCATGACACTCACCGAAATATGTGCCGCCAGCGGATTCAGGGCAGGGCCCGACTGCAATGAAAAACGCGAAGAATGGATCCCGTCAGCCGGACTGAAAAGCGAGGCCTGTCCTTACCATACCGTAATAAATCTTGATACAACCGGGAAATACAGGGTCAATATTTCCTGCACCCAACCCGGGGAGATGATTCGTAGTTCATGGTTCGTCCTGCCCCCTGCAATGGAGTATTATTACCGGATGCGCAATCCCGCCTACCGAACCCTTCCTCCGTTCCGTCAGGGCTGCACTGATGACAGGCAGGTGCCTGCAATGGAATTCCTGTACCCTCCCCGTGACGCAAAGATCTTCATCCCGAGAAGCCTGCAGGGGCAGCTTATGTCAATGCTACCGGAGATAGCCCACCGGCGACGAAATGCTGTGATATACTGGCATCTTGATAACAGGTATATCGGAATGACAAAGCATATGCACCAGATGGAGCTGCAGGTAAATAAAGGAGAGCATATCATCACTGCAACTGACGATGAAGGCATGACTATCTCCCGTAAGTTTATCTGTGTTGGGTCATTATAACCGGGATATCTGAAAAAAATATATTTTTGCAGCTGCATTACAATCTAACTTTAGGGAAAAGTGACGAGTCTCCTGTCGGGGCGTTTTTTTCAGCGTATAATTGCAGGCAATTCCTTCAATAAGTATAAGGAGGTGTTTGACCAGGCAGGCTATGCTATTATGCTCATCGATAACACTACAAACAGGTTTATCAAGACGAACAGGGCCGCTGCCGAGTTGTTTGGCTACAGCCAGGATGAGCTGCAGAAAATGACCCCTCTTGACCTGTCGACTGAGCCTGAGGAGGCCGCACACGTTTTAGGATCAAAGACCATTGAACAGGCGGTCAGGCCGGCACGGCGCAAGGACGGCAAGATAATTACCGTAAAGGTTCAGACTCGTTTCCTCGACAGGTATCATATCAGCCTGATAAATGATGTTACTGAGGAATACCGTATACGCAGGGCGCTGGAAATGAATGAGGAACGCCTCAGGGAGGCGCAGCGCATAGGACACTTCGGATGGTGGGAGTACCGTCCGGAGACAGACAGGTATATCGGATCGGAAGAGATAGCAAGGATATATATGGATGAACCTTCAACTCTGTCTCTCTCTTACCAGGAAAATATTTCCTATACGCATCCTGAAGACAGATCTTTTCTAATCTCCTCGATGGAAGATGCCATCGAGCATAAAAAAGAGTCCTATTCTATGCACTACAGGATCATCACTCCTGCAGGCAAGGTCAAGGCTATCGCCGTCAACTCAAATGCAAAGTATGATGAGAACGGCAGGTTGTTATACCGATACGGCACATGCCAGGACATAACAGAGACACAGAAGATCATGGATGACCTGATCACGGCACGCCGGCAGGCGGAAGAGTCCGACAGACTCAAAACAACATTCCTCGCTAACTTCAGTCATGAGATACGGACACCGCTTAATGCCATGATGGGTTTCGTCAATATCCTCACCTCCATGAAAACGACTAAAGAGGAGAAGACGGAGATGGTTAAGCTTATAGAGATCAACTCACAGAGGTTGCTGAGGCTCATCAATGACATGATCGACATGTCGCGCATTGAGAGCAACAATATGGAGATAAAATATACGAACGTTGAGATCAACGGTTTCGTTACCTCAATGGCTTCTTCCATAGTCTACGAGCAGGAGGTGGCAGGTAAAAAGAGCCTGGTGATGACACCGGTTATTGACAAGACAAAACATAATGTATTCCAGTATATTGATGAGCTTCGGCTGAGTCAGATCTTCAGTAACCTGATTAGCAATGCCATCAAGTTCACAGAGGAGGGCGAGATAAAATATGGTTACAGGATCGCCCGCAATGAGAACAGGTATGCAGTCACTTATTTTGTAAGCGATACAGGGCAGGGTATTTCGTCCGACAGGCTGGGAGACATCTTCAAGCCGTTTGTTCAATACTGGAACGAGGATGTGCCGAAGGTTCAGGGGGCTGGCCTGGGACTGGCGATATGCAAACGGCTGGCAGAGCTGATGAAAGGCCGCATCTGGGTTGAGTCGATACCGGGTAAAGGATCATCCTTCCTCTTCTCATTCAACACCCCTATGATGATCGAGTAGTCATCAATTTTTAAATTTTCCTATCTTTGCTCCCAACGGGACGTTAGTTCAGTTGGTTCAGAATGCTTGCTTGACAGGCAAGAGGTCACTGGTTCGATTCCAGTACGCCCCACAGCGCCCGCCATAATGAAGGAGCAGGAGGGAAATATCACAGGCAAAGCGCGTATTGCGTTACTTATGCTTGTGCTGTTGACCATGAGCCTCTCCTCCCGTGCCCAGACCTTTCCTTTCAGGGAATATACCACTGACGACGGACTGCCGCAGATTGAAAATGTGGGTGCAATACAGGACAGCCGCGGATATATATGGATATCCACACGCAACGGCCTGGCAAAGTTTGATGGTCATACATTCACATCATTTTTCAGCAGGGATGGACTGCCGTCAAATATTGTAACCAGAATCTTTGAAGACGAAGCAGGCATCATATGGGCAGACACACCAAACGGGCTGGCAAGATTCAACGGAAAAACGTTTTATGGATACCCCTTACCTGATTCATTAATGATCAAACAGGTGGGCCTGGCTTTCACAACCGGCAAGCCCGGCACTTTTTTTCTGAGGGGAAGTAAAAAAGACTACCCCAGAGTGATCCTGTTTGAAAATGGCTTATACTATGATTACACAGAAATGTACCCTGTGTTTCAGGAAAAGAAATTTTCCCCCCTTTGTTTTGACAAAAGAGATTTTTCGCTTTATCTCATAAGCATTGATTCTTCGGTATACAGGCTTAAAGACACATCTGTTACACTCATTGATGCGGGTCCGGTTACAAGAAATAAAATAAGAGACTCCATTCAACTCATTAATGGCACCCGCAGAACACTATGGAATGAAGCCCAGAACATGAACAGCAGCAGTGGCTTGCCGGTCTTGGGCACTCCAGAACTGATGTGTGACCCAGTTCTTCCCCCGGACACAATTATGAAAACACTGTTTCCCGGAACAATCCCTGTTAAATGGGACAAGGGCACTGTTAACTTCAATATGGTTGATCATGACGGTACCCTCTGGCTGCTGACTGAATCAAAAATTAAAAGGCTTGTGTCGGACGCTTTTATCGAGTTTGATAAAGAATGCGGCCTCCCGTTGAACCCATGGGCAATAGCGGCCGATCCGGACGGCGGCCTGTGGATCGGATCAATAAATGGTGAGCTTAAGTATTTCAAGGGAGAACACTTCACCAAAAAGAGCAGTTTCAAAGGTGTTTTTAAAAGAGACCCCGTTTTCTTCAGGGGCAGCGCAACACTTTCAAATGGTGAAGTATGGATCTCAACGAACGAGGGAGTACTTATCTGGAATGGAAAAAAATTCAGAAAATTTAAACCTGTCCCTGAAGGAGAACAGGTATGTACCATTTATGAAGATCCGGTTGACAAATCAATATCGATAGGTACCGATACGGGATTATACCATATCAGAGGAGAAAAGACGGATTTCTACCCTGAGATGTCGTCTTCAGGCCTTGGGGTCGTTGAAGGGATCGCAAGGGACGATAAAGGCATCTACTGGCTTGCCGGTCATTACGGTATTGTTCGTTTTGACGGAAAGAGCTTCACTCCGTTCAGGTCCGCTTCCGATCCGGCAGAGATGGTATGGGGCCTCATCAAGGATTATACAGGTAATTTATGGAGCGTGGGATCGGACGGAGTATTTATCTGCGATCCGGATAACCCGGTTTTCAAAGACGCACTTCCTGAGGAGATGAACCGCCCCGCAAACGTCATCCGCGATCTTGGCGACCACCGCCTTCTTGTAGGCCGCATGCTTGATCTTTGCATTATTGACCTTGAAAAATATTATGCCGGAAAATCCGATTATTTTACAATTCTGGGACGCAGCCGGGGCTATAACGGCAACGACTGCCAGGACAACGGAATCGTCAAAGACGCCAAAGGAAACTGGTGGTTGCTTACAACTGACAAGCTGATCTGTTTCTATCCTGACAGGATAAAGAAGAATAACAAACCTCCCGTGACACATATAACTTCAGTTGAAATACCCGACAAAACCACCAGCTGGATTACTGTTCTTGACACTTCCCTGTTTTATACCAGGGGCAACAGCCTGTCGGTTAGCGGCCGCAATAATGACTTAAGGATAAACTATACCGGTATCACAACCAGGTATCCGGAAGAAATCACGTATCAGTACCGGCTGTCCGGCCTGCATGAAGAATGGTCGCCGCGTACTGCTGAACAGTCAGTCCTACTTGACGACCTCCCTCCGGGAAATTACACATTTGAGCTGAACGCATTTAACTCTGACGGAATACGAACCTCTGAGCCCGAGACCCTGATCATTCATGTCATTCCGACTTTCTTCCAGAAGCCTGGCATACAGATAGCTGCCGCCTTAATGGCCATAGCCCTGATTGTTTTTCTTTCATTCCAGATCCGCCGGCGTATTCATGAAAGAAGACTGGCAACAGCCAGGCAACAGGCCGAGAGCTACAAAATGCAATTAAGCGCTGTCATCAGCCAGCTGGATCCGCATTTTACTTTTAATGCTGTTTCTTCAGTCGGCTCCCTGATAATGAAAGGCGAAAAGGAAAAGGCTTATGCCTACCTCCTTAAACTTTCCGGCCTTCTCCGGTCAGTATTGACAGACAGCTCCCGGCTGCTTAAGCCCATCAGTGAGGAGGTGGAATTCGTCATACGCTTCCTCGATCTTCAGAAACTTCGTTACGGCGACAGGTTTGACTATAGCATTAAAGTTGCTGAAGATGTTGATCTGAATACCCTGGTTCCAAAGATGATACTTCAATCTATTGTTGATAATGCCGTTAAGCATGGTATCGAAAATAAGAAAGGCAAAGGAATGATAGAAATAGAGGTGAATAAAGTGAAAAATGGCCATGAATTTGTTATCCGTGATAATGGCATAGGCCGTAAGGCAGCCTCTGAATTAATTACGGATGGAGCCGGTCTCGGGCTCAAAAACATTATCAGCGGCATGGAAATGATAAACAGGGCCAACAGTGAGAAGGCAACACTGACATTTAATGACCTGTATGATAACGGTAAGCCATCAGGGACTGAGGTACATGGATTCCTTCCGTCGAATTATACCTTTGATATCGCCGTAAATATAAAACAACACCGCATCAAACATAACCGTCTATGAATGATCAAATTATAAAGACCATGATCGTCGAGGACGAGCAGGAATCCCTTGATCTTTTGGCCAGCCTTATTGAAGCTACCGGTATTGCAACCGTTATCGCTTCCACATCAGATCCCACCACTGCTGCAGATCTGATAATTAAAAATGACCCTGATATTCTCTTCCTCGATATACGCATGCCGTGGGTATCCGGTTTTGATATCCTGAATGATTTAAAGGAAAGGAAAAAAGTCAATCCGCATGTCGTATTCACCACGGCTCATGATGAGTACGCCATCAAGGCATTCGACTATGCAGCTTTCGATTACCTCCTCAAGCCCATTGACCCCGAACGTCTTATGGAAACGTTTCGACGCTTCAACTATACCGGAAGGAAAGATTCGCTTGACAGGGCTTCCAGGCTTTTTGACAATGAGAAAGTGCTTATATTCAGAGGAGTGACAGGGGTGGCATTCATTGATCCCGCAGAGGTTGTCTTTATCACTGCTGACGGAAATTATTCAACGTTCCATTTCCTCTCCGGAAGGACCGAAACCGTAACAACCCTTCTGGGTGCACTGGAAGAGCATCTCGGAAACCAGTTTTACAGGACAGGGCGGTCATGCATAGTCAACACTGCCTTCCTTTCACGCATTGACACCAGACAGCAGCAATGTATTTTCATCAAGGGTGACAAAGAGTTCCGCTGCGAAATTTCACGTGACAAGATCAAACAGCTGATGGATCACATGAAAACCCGAATCACCGACTTCTAAATTGGCCACCCCAAAGAGAATTATCTTTTAAAAAGGCGCCTTCGTACATTAGAAGCACCCGTTCATACAACGGGTGGCAAATCCTTTTGGAAGAATTATATTTTATCCAATCTTTATGATTGTAAATCAAGTCCGCAGGAGACAGAAAAGGAATTTATTAAAAAACATGACAGGAGGTTCTTCCCCCCCATTTCCCTGTCACGCCACACAGATCGGGATGTCCGAATGCATCATTTAAAGGTCTGTGTGGCTTATTTTTAGAAGAGTGAGGCCTCTCAGGTGTATCTCTTCATTGCGGGCCCATTATTCAGTTTTCAATTTGCC
>JADGPV010000020.1 GCA_017882245.1 Bacteroidales bacterium
AACCCTGGCATATACCGAATACTTTGAGACATTTTTTGAAAACTCTTCCTGCGATATTTTTTCAAGCTCAGCACCTGTAATTGCAACATCGCCATCCCTGTATATACGTATCTCTCGGGCAATAGCCAATGCAGTGCTCTTGTGGTCTCCGGTTATCATAACAGGACGGATGCCCGCCGTGTTGCATCTGGCTACAGCATCGAGTACTTCAGGTCTTGCCGGATCAATCATCCCCAGCAAGCCTGTAAAGACAAGACCGCTTTCCAATTCTCCTATTGTTACCTGCTGAGGGGCTTCATTGCAATCCTTAAAAGCCATTGCCAGCACGCGCAATGCAGAATTTGCCATCATTTCGTTGGCATCACGGATCTTGTCCACGTCTTCTGAGGTAAGAGGCCTGATATTACCATGGATCAAAATCTTATCACATGCACTCAGTACCTCATCCAGACCACCTTTCACATTAATACTGGTACTTTGCGCTGACATCCTGTTGACTGTCGTCATTCGTTTTCTCTCCGAATCAAAGGGTATCTCAGCCACCCTGGGAGAGACTTTTTCCATCTCATCCTTGGACATTCCGTAAAGTAATCCGAAATCGAGAAGGGCTGTTTCTGTGGGGTCTCCGGTAAAAATAAACTTCCCGTTTTTATTTTTCTTCATATATGCATCTGCGCATAACACGGAGATTGACAGGAGCCTTTTCTCCTCATCATTCAGCCCGGCACCCGGAGCAGTCCTGTTAATCACTTCTCTCTGGTGGTTGACATAAGCCTCAACTACCGTCATTCTGTTTTGCGTAAGAGTCCCGGTCTTATCCGAGCAGATCACAGTTGCACTGCCCAGTGTCTCGACGGAAGGAAGGGTACGGATAATAGCATTTTTCTTAACCATATGCTGAACGCCAATAGCGAGCACAATGGTTGAAACTGCCGGGAGGCCTTCAGGAATTGCAGCAACAGCGAGACTCACAGCGGTCATGAACATGCTGAGGATGGAATTTCCATACAGCACTCCCACAGCGAAAATCAATCCGCATATGATCAGGGCAACTATTCCAAGGATCTTGCCCAATTGATTAAGGCGCCGGCTCATGGGTGTCTCAGTCTCTTCAGAATACTCGAGCATATGAGCGATCTTGCCGACCTCAGTTTTCATTCCTGTTGCGACAACCACACCTCTTCCGCGACCGTAAGTCACCATACCACTCGAAAAAGCCATATTGACCCTGTCACCAAGGGCTATCTCGTCACCTTCCAGGGGGGCTGTCTGCTTATCAACGGGAACAGATTCTCCCGTCAGTGAGGATTCCTGAATTTTCAGGTTAACGGCCTCAATCAGCCTCAGGTCAGCAGGTATCACAGCACCTGTCTCTAGTATGACCACGTCACCCGGAACAAGCTCTTTCGTGCTTATCTCTGATATTACACCATCACGAAGAACCTTTGACAGCGATGCAGCCAGATCCTTAAGGGCTTCAAGTGATGTTTCCGCTCTCTTTTCCTGGGAAGCGCCGATAAGTGCATTTACAAGGAGAATTCCAAGGATCACGAAGGTGTCGAGAAGCCCCTCTCCTTCCATAACCCCCACCACACCTGATATTACCGCAGCGGCCAGCAGGATAATTATCATAAAGCTCTTAAACTGCTCCGTGAACATCCTGAAAAAGCTCTTCTTCTTTTTTGATTGCAGCTGGTTGTAGCCGTGTTCCTCAAGCCTCCGTTTTATCTCTTCTGTAGTCAGGCCTTCATTTTCACTGGTCCTGAGATGGGTTATTACTTCTTGTATGCTCTGATTATAGAATTGTGCCATAGTTGTCTGACTTTTATTGCATCAGCAGTTTGTTTGTCAGGCACGCAAAGATAATTGTTAACACCAAATCAGGAAACATTTCATCGTCAGCTTCATCAGCAGCACTAATTACCATTCCTGTGCTTTTGTATTTGGTCTAAGGTCTTTCCTGGAGCCTGCTGGCTATAATTTCGGCTAAATTGTCTCCTGAGAGTTTCACCGGATTATTTTTTGTATCAGTTTGCGAACAGATCAACGATATATCGTTCCCTCTGATCCCGTATTTTCCCAGCCAAGGAAGCTTTAACTGTTCCGTATATTTAAGCAGGATGTCAATAAAACTGTCAATATAATAATCATCGGATGCTCCTTCCATTTGGGAAAATATCCTTCCAAGCACTGCGTACTTTTTCAGGGCGGGGTGATCCCGGCTTGTTTTTCGCAGCTCCCTTACATTCATCTCATTGCCGACAGCCATCAGGGTGCCGCATACTACACCGTGAGGGATGTCAAACATACTTCCGATTGTACCTGCAAGACCATGAACGGCACCCAATCCGGCATTTGCCAGGCAAATTCCTGATGTGAGAGCAGCAAACGACATATCAGACCTGGCATCAATGTCTTCCCCATTTGTAAAACATCTGAGCAGAGATCGTTTTACAGCTTTGAACCCTTCCGTCGCAAGGGCATCAGTATACTCATTCGACTTGCCTGACAGATAAGCCTCGACCAGCTGGGTAAAGCAGTCCATGCCAGCAGCTGCCGTGATATCCGGCGGACAGCTGACAGTGAGGCCGGGATCTATCAATGCTATATCGGGAACCAGGTTGTCATGACGCAGCGACCTCTTGAAACCGTCTTTACCAACTTTTGAGAGTACTGCGTTTTTTGTGGCTTCACTGCCGGTGCCGGATGTGGTGGGGATTGCTATAAACGGCACTTTGGTCCCGGGATGATCCTTATTTCCGATGACTTCAAGGTACTCCCTGACCGGCGACGACTTGTACAGCATGGCAGAAATGGCCTTACCCGAATCAATGACACTGCCACCGCCAATACTTATCACAGCATTAATCTTTTCATCTGCAAATCTCTGTACTGTTTCATCAATCAAGTCCGGCGAGGGTTCTGATTTTATCGGAACATGCTGATAATTAATATATTGTTTGTCAAATTGGTTTAAAAGCGATTTAGCATGAGGCGATTCAAAAAATGATTTCTCTCCTGTCACCAGCAGGACAGATGTGCCGAATCTTCTCACAATACTAGCCAGGTTTGATATCTTTCCGATGCCGAAATAAATAAGCGGCAGCCGTGTAAATTGAAATGGTTTTACCATTGCGACATCTCAGACGGTTCGATAATATTGTATCTCACTCCCTGCCTTGTTTCAGCCATGTAGTCCTTCACAGTATCCCGCCACTTAATGTAATGAGGCGTTGTTTTGTGGAAAGTTACTGCCTCTTCTGATTCAAAAGCCTCATATATCATGAACCGGCATGGATCATCTGCGTTCTGGAGGACATCAAAACGCAGGTTCCCGGGCTCCTGAACGGAGCCTTTGTGATTTTCAATCATGGCCTTAATGAACTCACTGACATTTTCAGGTTTGACATTGACATGAACGCATGTAACTATCATATTGTACTCTTTCTTCACAGAGCACAAGTTACAAAAAAAAGAGCTAAAGCCTTTTTATGCCACGCTCCCACTGTTTTCCGCCATCTGTCAATCAATCCTGATTCAAAGGCGTCCGTAGCATCAGCCAATATTGCGAACCTGCTGTTATTCACCATCCATGCCATGATTTCGGTGGAGCGAGAGAAAATTATGGTGGCAAGCTGCCGCAATTATATAATCGACCTTGAATAAAAGATCCAATGAGGCAGGCATCAGGAGCACTTGTGGAGCATCAATCCAGGCTGTTCTTGGCCTGCTTTCAAGAGACGTTGCGCATCTTGACCAGAGAATTTCCTTGGCTTTTTAAGAAAATTCCATATTAGTGCAAGATTCAAGATTTCTATTAATAGTTTTGTATTGGGCTATATAAAAAGGATGTTAACAGCTTTTATTGTGGTTGGCACAGACAATCAGTTTTTATAATGGAACTCCATAATAATGAGCGATTGTTGTAAAGTATCATTAATAAGAGAGTTTAGCAAATGGCAAAAGTTGTAAATGATATTCGTGATCTGGCAGGGGTATTGGGCTTGTCAATTACTACAGTATCACGTGTACTTAACGGCAAGGCAAAAAAGTATCGTATCAGGGCAGAGACCCAACAGCGTGTGATGCAAGCTGCAAAAGAATATAATTATGTGCCAAATAAACTGGCCAGAGGTTTGAAATTGTCCAGGACAGATACACTGGGTTTGATCATACCGGATATTTCCAACCCTTTTTTTGCTGATATTGCCCAGAGTATAGAAAAAGAAGCACGTTCAAACGGTTATTCTTTGATCCTTGGTGATAGCGGCGAAGATCAGATGGTGGAAAAGGAATTGATAAGACTCCTGCTCAGTCATAAGGTAGATGGAATAATTATAGCACCGGTAGGTACGGATTATAAGCAAATTATTCAGACGTATAATTCAGGCATGCCTTTAGTAGTGATAGACCGTTGCTTTCCTGAGATCGGTCTCCCCTTTATCACTTCTGACAACTACCAGGGTGGGTATGATGCTGTGAACTATCTTATTTCTATGGGACACAGGAAAATCGCCTGTATTCAGGGTATTCTTAAAAGTCGGCCTACAACTGAGAGGGTTCGTGGATACAAAGAAGCATTATGCAATAGCGGTATTCCCCTGGATGACAACCTAATTGTTGGCGATAACTATAATACTGAAAACGGATATAAACAAACACGGATCCTTTTCAGCATGGAGGATCCACCAACTGCCATTTTTGCTTTAAGTAACCTTATTGGACTTGGAGTGATCAAAGCGGCAGAGGAAATGGGGTTAAATATCCCTGAGAACATTTCGTTGATCTCATTCGACGAGCAACCCTATTCTGCTTTCCTTGGGACCCCCATGACCACGATTGATCAGAAAAAGAATGAAATGGGGCAATTGGCTGTAGATGTATTGTTAAAATACATTGGTAATAAGGAATACCGTAAAAAGGTAATAAATATGACTTTGAAAACCAATTTAATAATAAGGGATTCCGTTAAACGAATCGTTTAAAGAATCTTGCATTTTTTTTTATTTTTGCGCTCAAACGTTAGTGCCTCTAT
>JADGPV010000021.1 GCA_017882245.1 Bacteroidales bacterium
CACCGTGGCTGCAATAATTAATGATTTTATGGCCTTTTCTACGGTAACGGCCCCTTCGGTTATTGCCTTAAGCGCAAGTACTGCAAGAAGGGGAACACAAACACCTGCGATGACAAGTGTCATGGAGACGGCCCTGAACTTGTCATACCCGGGAAAGAAATCAATAAACAATGATGTCAGTGGCATGAAGTTCTTGCCCCACGAGAGCAGCAGAGAGAGCAACACAGCTGTGAGGATCCACCATTTTTCCTTTCCCTTGATTATCAACAGTCCGAGAATAAAAAGAAACAACACCACAGCGCCAAAATATACCGGCCCGCTTGTTGACGGCTGCCGGCCCCAGTACCTGAAAAGCTGATCCTGTGCCTGGCCCATATTATTCTTGCGGAGAGCCTTTACGGTCTCCGAATTTTTTGAGAACGGAGAAGTAGATCCTCCTTTGAAATCAGGTATCAGGAAGGTCATGGATTCGTCAACACCATAACTCCATTGTGTTATGTATTCCTTGTCGAGCCCCTTCTCTTCCCTGGCGTTATCCTTGGTCAGGTCACTCTTGCCCCTTGTCGACTCTTTACTGTATTCCCAGGTCGAATAAAGGGAGGCAAAATTAACGCCGACTGCCATGACAACTGCAGCCACCAGAAATCCAAAACTCTTCAGGAAAGAAGGGAAGGTTTTCCTTTTTATGGAATCGATCAGTTCATAAATCCCAAATACAAGGAGAATGATAAAAGTGTAATATGTTATCTGAAAATGATTGGCCATGATCTGCAGGGAAAGGAAGAGTGCAAAGAGTACAGCACCTTTAAAGCCATCAGAGCGGAACGCATAGATTGCGCTGCCGATCACAGGCGCCATCCAGGCCATTGCGTAGACTTTGGTATTATGCCCCGCCGAAAGGCTGACAAAGAGATATGATCCAAAACCGTAAGCAATGGCCCCTGCCATTGCAAGCCAGGGATTGACCCTGAAAAGGAGGAGCATAATATAAAAGCCCAGCATTGCAAGGAACAGGGCAGCTACTGGCGTTTTAAATATCTTCAGAAGGTCATCGAGGTGTTTGAAGAGATTGCCCGGGTATTTCACAGAGATCATGTATGCCGGCATGCCTCCGAACATCGAGTTGGTCCACAGCGGTTCCTTACCGTACTCTGCACGGAAATCGCGGATCTCTTTCGATGAACCTTCAAAGACCTTCGTGTCATATGCATTGATCTTTTTACCCTCAAGAACAGGATAGAAATAAGCAAATGAAACAACAGTGAAGATAAGGACAGCAACGAGGTGCGGCAAGGAAGATTTAAAAGCGCGTTCTTTCATAAATTACTCTTTACGGGTTTAAGCCGGGTTTATATCACCCGACAAAAATACACCAACTGAACCTTAAATCAAATGAGTATATTATTATACATTTGCCGGAACAAGAGAGTGAGATGGGAATAGTTCAGAAGCAGACACTCCGCGGAACGGCATGGTCTTATCTTGGAGCCATGCTGGGGTTTGTCAATATTATACTGCTCTCTCCCAAGGTTTTTACCACCGGCGAGATAGGGGTTGTTCAGGTACTATTGTCATTTGCTACGGTACTCTCACAATTCTCAAGCCTGGGATTCACTAATGTCATTAACAGGTTGTTTCCATATTTCAGGGATGCCCGTTCGAAACATAATGGCTTCCTGGCATTGTCTCTGGCTATAACCCTTGCGGGCTTTATCATAGCATTGATAGTAATGAAGTTTTATATGCCTCACTTTGAGGAAGTGAATATAAAACAGTCGCCGCTGATCTCTGAATATTCATTCTATCTTCCCGCCCTGCTTCTCATCACGCTGCTGTTCAGCCTCCTTGATAACTATAATAAAGTTCTTTACAATGCAGTACTTGGTACATTTCTGAAGGAGTTCCTTTTCAGGGTTCTTAACCTGGCACTGATATGCCTCTTTTGGATTGGGGTGATTGATTTTTCCGGTTACATTTTCGGTTACGTTGTATGCCAGGGAATACCGTTGATTGTGATTATCATAAGTCTGGTCATCAGGGGAGAGGTTTCGCTGAAATTTAACCTGGATTATATCACCCCTGAGCTAAAGAGACAGATTGTAATTTTGTCTCTCTTCGGAATCCTTACAGGATTCAGCTCTTCAATCCTGACCACTCTTGATAAGGTGTTCGTTAACCGTTATCTAGGCGAGGGGCAGGCTGGTATTTATTCAATCGCATCATATTTTGCCGTGATGATAATGATCCCCGGGAGATCAATTGCGAAAATATCCACACCATTTCTCGCTGAATCATGGAAGAAAGATGATCTGCATACGATTGATGACCTGTACCTGCGCAGCAGCATAAATCAGTATGCAATCGGACTTCTGATTCTTATCGGAATACTGGTAAACATCAATAATATATTCCGGCTCTTGCCGGTTGAGTACGGAACAACCGCAGCAGTAATCATCCTAATCAGTATCGGAAATGTAGTCAGTGTCTCCACGGGTATTAACAGTGTTGTTCTGAGCACGTCTTCACTTTACAGGTATCAGACATGGTTAATGTTCCTGCTCGTAGCCCTTTTTGTAGTCACAAGCCTGATCTTCATTCCTCTCATGGGTATAACCGGTGCGGCGCTGGCAGCAATGATCTCCAACATCATTTATAATTTGCTGGGGGTTGTGGTTGTAGGCAGGAAGTTCGGCATCTGGCCTTACAACATGACACATATCCGGATGACCATAGTTGGAGTCGTTGCAGCAGCAGCAGGATATCTTTTGCCTGACCTTTCGCTATGGCCCGATCTTGTTGTAAGAAGCCTTCTGGTGACAGTTTTATTTACAACCGGGATTTATCTGTGGAAGGTTTCGGACGACCTGAATGGTCTGATAGATACCTCAATCGCCAGGATTAAAAAGTGGTTATAACAAGGAGTTCAGCAGATCTCCAAGCTTGACTGCCAGTGCTCTTCTGGAATATTCAAGATGGTGCCCGCTGCGTTTTGCTGGAGCCCCTTCCGCAACTTTCTGAATGAAAGTCTTTATGCCCTGAACGTCATTATAATCAAAAATACCCTGATAACCGCATCTTAACAGTAACTGAGCTGCATCACCATCAGCAGGACCAAGAAGTAGAATCGGTTTTTCAGTTGCCAGGTATTCAAATATCTTCCCCGTCAGTATAGATTTGTTTGAAGGATGTTCGGGAATTATCAGCAGCAATAATGTCGAGTCCATCATATACCTGATCGCCGCCGGGTGTTCACAGTACTGAATGAATTCGGGTATGTTCCCCTCCTCATCTGCCTTGAACAGCTTCTGTAACGGCTCAGGCACGGTGCCAACAAATTTCAGGCTTACCGGATGGTTATTCGCCCGAATGTCCGATATGGCTTCTATTAAGCCTTTCACCGGGTATGCAGGTGAAAGCGAGCCAACATAGGTTATTGTGAATCTTTCAGGGACTGTCGGGGTAATACCTTCAAAATCTTCTTCATCAAAGCCGTTGGGGAGGACGTGTATCTTATGTGAAATATTTTCCGCCTTGCTCCCCAGTATTGAAGCCAGAGTCTGCCCGACAGTAATTATCATATCAGCCTTTGTCAGTGCATTTTTCTCCATCTCCCTGTCAGCCATCCTGGCAACCATTGATGGTTTAAACATCTCATAATAGTAGATATCTGTCCAGGGGTCTCTGAAATCTGCTACCCATTTTATATGAGGGAATTTGCGTTTTAATCTGAGACCGATCAGTTGTGTTGAATGCGGAGGACTGGTTGTTATTATGTGACTTATTTTTTCACTTTTTATTAGTTCACAGGCTTTTCGGAAAGCGTATCTGTTCCATCCCCTGCGGGGATCAGGAATAAAAAAATTCCCGCGGATGAACCGGCTGACCGCACCTTTTATGCCCTTATCAGAGCCAGAGGCAAAACCTGCATGTGGTATCTTTGATTGATCCTTGTTATAAATCGAAAAGTAATTTATTGCCTTTGTCCTGTATATCTCGACATCAAGAGGTATCTCGCCATAAAGTGAAGGGTCCTTGAAAGGATAGGTGGCAAATTCAGGCTTGACAGTAAGGACAACGGGAAGCCAGCCTGACGAGGGCAGGTACTTCGTGAATTTAAGCCATCGCTGTACGCCGGCACCTCCGCTGGGAGGCCAGTAATAGGTGATAATGAGTATTTTAGCCGGCGATGATCTCATCTTACAATTTTTTCAGTTGCTCTCGCAGACTGACCTTGTCAGCAATAATTGCCCTCAGCCGGGAGATGGGAACCCGCTCCTGGAGCATGGTGTCGCGATATCTTATTGTTACAGTCTCATCATCGACGCTCTGGTAGTCAATAGTTATGCAGTATGGTGTGCCTATTGCATCCTGCCGGCGGTAGCGTTTTCCTATCGAATCTTTCTCGTCATACTGACAGTTGAAGTCGAATTTAAGTTCATCTGAAATCCTGCGTGATATTTCAGGCAGGGTGTCTTTCCTCACCAGCGGCAGCACAGCCAGCTTCACCGGGGCAAGCACTGACGGAAGCCTCAGCACAACCCTGCTGTCTGGTACCCCGTCTTCCCTCGTGAGATCTTCCTCATAGTAAGAGGCTGCCATCACCTGCAGGAACATACGGTCTACACCAATTGAGGTTTCTATGACGTAAGGAATATATGACTCATTCTTCTCGGGATCGAAATATTGCATTTTCTTCCCGCTGTATTCCTGGTGCTGTTTAAGATCGAAATCGGTTCTTGAATGGATGCCTTCGACCTCTTTAAAGCCGAACGGAAATTTATACTCTATGTCAGAAGCTGCATTTGCATAATGTGCCAGTTTATCATGATCATGGAACCTGTAATTCTCGTCTCCGAAGCCGAGGGCACGGTGCCATTTCATCCTTGCCTCTTTCCATTGCCTGAACCATTCAAGTTCAGTGCCCGGCTTCACAAAGAACTGCATCTCCATCTGTTCAAATTCCCGCATGCGGAAAATAAACTGTCTTGCCACTATTTCATTCCTGAAGGCTTTTCCAATCTGCGCAATGCCAAAGGGAAGCTTCATTCTGCCCGTTTTCTGTACGTTCAGGAAGTTCACAAAAATACCCTGTGCAGTCTCGGGACGAAGATAAATTTTCATCGCCCCGTCAGAAGTTGCCCCGATCTCTGTTGAGAACATAAGATTAAATTGCCTTACCTCGGTCCAGTTCCTGGTTCCGGAGACCGGGCAGACAATCTCACTGTCAATAATGATCTGTCTGATGGCAGCAAGATCAGGCCCTGCCATTGCATCTATAAACTTTTTATGCAGCAGGTCATACTTCTCCTGTATTTCAAGAATCCGGGGATTTGTGGATCTGTAAAGAGCTTCATCAAACTTTTCTCCGAAACGTGCTTTTGCCTTTTCGACCTCCCTGTCAATCTTCTCGGAAAATTTCTCAAGATGCTCTTCAATCAGAACATCCGCACGGTACCGTTTCTTGCTATCCTTATTGTCAATCAGGGGATCATTGAAGGCATCGACATGACCCGAGGCTTTCCATATGGTCGGGTGCATGAATATTGCGGAATCAAGACCGACAATATTATCATGCATCAGAACCATGCTGTCCCACCAGTATTTTTTGATATTGTTTTTCAGCTCAACTCCATATTGTCCGTAATCATATACGGCAGCCAGGCCGTCGTATATTTCGCTTGAAGGAAAAACATACCCGTATTCCTTACAATGAGAAACAAGTTTTTTAAAGATATCTTCGTGAGCCATAGTTAATTTTAGGTAACGCTTACTAACCGGGCAAAAGTATATTAAAATCCGTTGTTTTACAACCTGCGCAGTAGTCTGGAATCTATTTGTATCTTTGTTTTCCGTTCGTGAAAAAATCTTTATGAAAGTACGGTGTGATTTTCTTGTAATAGGATCAGGTATTGCCGGACTGTCGTTTGCGCTAAAGGCTGCGGCTCATGGAAAAGTATTTGTCATCACCAAAACAGTTCTTGATGACTGCAACACTAACTATGCTCAGGGTGGTATTGCAGCCGTGATGTATGATCCTGACAATTTTGAGAAACACGTCAGGGATACCATGATTGCCGGGGCAGGGTATAGTAATGAGGAGGTTGTGAGAATGGTAGTCAGCGAGGCACCTGCAAGAATAAGGGAGCTGATTGAAATGGGGGTTGATTTTGACAAAAAGCCTGACGGGAAGCTTGATATGGCAATGGAGGGAGGCCATTCCGAGCACAGAATACTCCATCATAAGGATTCAACCGGCGCTGCCATAGAAAAAGTGCTTATAGAAAAAGTACGTGAGAATAAGAACATTGAGATTTACGAAAATCATTTTGCTATTGATCTGCTGACCCAGCATAACCTTGGTGAATATGTGACCCGTGAATGGAAGGACATAAGGTGTTACGGAGCCTATGTAGCTGACCTGACGACCAGCAAGGTGAAGACAGTATTATCTAAAGTGACCGTACTTGCAACGGGAGGATGCGGCAATATTTACCTGACAACTACAAATCCCGCAGTGGCCACAGGTGATGGATTAGCCATGGCACACAGGGCAAACGGAGTCATTGAAAACATGGAGTTCATCCAGTTCCATCCGACTTCCCTTTACAACCCCAATGTCAGACCATCGTTTCTTATTACGGAAGCCCTGAGAGGATTCGGAGCCGAACTGCGCAACAGCGAAGGTGAGAAGTTCATGTCAAAGTATCATGTGAACGGTTCTCTCGCTCCGCGCGATGTGGTTGCCAGAGCAATAGACAATGAGATGAAAATGAGAGGAGATGACTTTGTTTATCTCGACTGCACGCACCTTAACGGGGAAGACCTTAAATCACATTTCCCGCATATCTATGAAAAATGTCTTTCAGAAAATATTGATATCACAAGGCAGATGATTCCTGTTGTGCCGGCAGCACATTACTCATGCGGAGGTGTTAAGGTGGACAAGAATGGAAGGAGTTCAATAGACCGTCTTTATGCTATAGGTGAGGTGTCATCGACCGGTCTCCACGGAGCAAACAGGCTGGCATCCAATTCATTGATTGAGGCTGCCGTATATGCACACAGAGCCGCTGAAGACGCTTATCGGCGTATCAGTGTTCTGACATTCGAGGAGAAAATACCATTGTGGAACTATCATGGCACCACCAACATTGAGGAAATGGTACTTGTTACCCAGAACTATAAAGAGATGCAGATGATCATGAGCAACTATGTAGGCATTGTAAGATCTGACCTCCGGCTGGCGAGGGCCAAAACAAGACTTGAGATCATTTACAGGGAGACGGAAGACCTCTATAAAAGATCAACAATATCAAGAAAACTCATTGAACTGCGTAACCTTATTGCGGCTGGTTATCTGGTCATAAAAATGGCTAAGAACAGGAAGGAGAGCCTCGGTCTTCACTATTCAATTGACTATCCGGCCAGACCAGGATCTGAATTCTAACATATTATTTTCATGGAAGCTGAAGATTTCAACGGCACACCAGTGCAGGATGACAGTGCTTTTATTACGGCGCCCTTCAAAGGAAGAAACTCTTTCTGGAGGTATTTCACCGGAGCAATAACGCCTTTTCTTGTATCAAATTTAATAGGCGCAATACCGCTTGCAATTGTTCTGATCATTTACTCCAATGGCGGCGCCATGCCAGAAAGAGGTGGCATGCCCGATTTTGAGGCTATGGGGATAAACCTGAACCTCGGTTTTGTTCTGACAGTCTTTCCTTACATTCTTGCTTTTTTTACACTTGTCTTTCTTGTTAAGCCTCTGAATAATCGCAGTTTTATGACTGTCATTAACGGTGGCAGAAAGATACGCTGGGGGAGGATCTTTTTTTCGGCATTTGTGTGGACAGTGCTGTTAGCCTTAGGTCTTTGGTATTCAGTGAGATCGAATCCCGATAATTATAGTCTGAACAATTCTTCAGGCTCGCTGATAATTATTGCGTTACTGGCTGTTCTCACAATACCTTTTCAGGCAGGATTTGAAGAATTGCTCTTCAGGGGATATCTGATGCAGGGTTTTGCTGTAGCATCGCGTAACAGGTGGATGCCCATAGTAGCCACATCAGTAATTTTCGGCCTTATGCATGTGATTAATCCTGAAGTAAAGGAATATGGCTTCGTCGCAATGATACCGCAGTACATCTTCTTCGGACTTGTCTTTGCAATCCTTACCATGATGGACGACGGGACAGAGCTTGCCATCGGAGCTCATACAGCAAATAATGCCTTCATGTCTGTCTTTGTGACCAATAAAGATTCAGCGCTGCAAACACCGGCATTATATGAGCAGCTGGAGATACACCCCTGGACGGATTTCAGAGATCTTGTGATAGCGTCACTGGTCTTCCTTGCAATTATAGCTATTGTCTACAGGTGGAGTGATGTGCGAAAATTGTATGCCAGAATATATTTCCGTCAACAAAAAGAACCTGAAGCAGATCAGATGCCGTAGATGCAGGCTGAATCATGACTTCGGTAAATACCCCATTTGTCTCTTATCTCCTCAATTATCCGCCTGATTTCATACACATCAAGTGAGGTCAGGAGCCTTAGTCGTGTCTCTTTAAAATCGGGCAATCCCTTGAAATAGCTTGAGAGATGACGCCGCATCTCTAGAATTGCCGCCTTACCTTCTTTATGTTCCAGTGATTTGTCAAGATGAAGCAGGGCAAGATCAGCTTTCTCATCAACAGTCTGTTCAGGCAGTATCAACCCGGTATCGAGGTAATGACGTATCTCCCTGAATATCCAGGGTCTTCCAAAAGTAGCTCTCCCGATCATTATTGCATCAATACCATATCTGTCAAACATCATCTTAGCCTTTTCCGGTCCGTTCACGTCGCCGTTGCCGATGATTGGTATCTTCATCCTAGGGTTATTTTTAACTTCTCCAATGAGTGTCCAGTCGGCTTCGCCCCTGTAAAGCTGGGCTCTCGTCCGTCCATGTATTGTAAGCGCGGCGATACCGGTGTCCTGCAAACGCTCAGCCAACTCAACGATTATCTTACTATTCTCATCCCATCCCAGCCTGGTCTTGACTGTAACAGGAATGTTGACAGCCTTTATGATGGCCGATGTCATTTCAATCATCAGCGGGATGTTCTGCAGCATTCCCGCCCCGGCACCCCGGGCGGCAATTTTTCTCACCGGGCACCCGAAGTTAAGGTCAATGATATCAGGATTTGCATCACAGGCCCTGATGGCGGCATCAACCATAGAATCAATATTATGACCGTAAAGCTGTATACCGATAGGTCTTTCATAATCGAACAGATCAAGCTTTTTTACACTGCTTTTTCCATCCCTGATCAACCCGTCTGACGAGATGAATTCGGTGAACATGAAGTCAGCGCCGAACATCTTGCAGACATACCTGAACGAAGGATCAGTTATGTCCTCCATGGGAGCAAGAAAGAGAGGCTGCTCTCTTAATATAGTGTTGCCAAGTTTCAAGGTCAGATTAAAGATTATCTCTATTCTACTTCGAACAGGGTGGGTGAGAGGTCGGTATGTGCTGTTTCGTTTTTCCGGAAAACATAAACCAGACCGTATTTCTCAGAGCTGGCCCTTTTTTCTTCCTCAGAAAGTGCAGAGAAGCTTGCTTCAATTTCGTTCCAGAGAGCTGTGATAAGCTCATCAGCCTCGAGGCGCAGTTCTGAGGTTTGGTTGACGCATTCTGAAGTGCGTCTGCTTATTGTTTTATAATGATTTCGTGTCTCGAGGAATTTCTCATATCGTATTTTGACCACAGCTATTGTCGGATTGGCAATCGGAGTGTTAACCCTTCTAATACGGTACTCTTCCCCGTCGATAATCCTTTTTCCCCATGCGACCAGCTCATTTTCGGTAGTGAGTGAAGGTATGCCAGCGTCTTCCGGTGCTATGCCAAAAAAGGACCTTGTCTCCGCCGGTAATTCTCCCCTGGTTATTGCCATATTCATGACCCTTAGAAAATGTGTAATATATAGCCTTGCTTTTCGTGCTGCTTCCTGGTTCGATTTAGCTTTTTCAGCCTGGTTGATGAGATTCTGACGCTGATGGCTGATAGCATTCTCAAATACCGGGAAAATACCCTGGAGCCTTACAAGGGTCTTCATGGTGAAGGCCAGTCTGAAAGGAGGAATATCCTTGCTCAAATCCAGGGCTTTTTTCATAGCCCTGAGTCGTGCTGAATCAGTGTTTGGCAGTCGGCGGTAAGGCATATATTTAATTTTCAGTTAAATCTAAATGCGAATATACATCCTTAGACATGTTAGGCAACGCCCTTCGTATGTAAAAATTGTTGATAACCTGAAAAATATCAACTGCACTTGTTAAATTAGTAGTCTGAAACAATCTAAATACAAAATACAATGTTTGACCGTGAAGTTTATATTGTCCGTCGTAACAGGTTGAAGTCTGTTCTGAGTGATGGTATTGCTCTCTTCGTGGGTAATGTAGAATCACCGATGAACTACCCTGATAATACCTACCATTGGAGGCAGGATAGTGATTTTCTTTATTTCTTTGGGATTGATCTGCCGGGACTGACAGGGATGATTGATTTTAACTCGGGTGAGGAATGCATCTTTGGAAATGATGTCGATGTTGATGATATAATCTGGATGGGACCTCAGCCGCTGATGACTGACCTTGCAGCAAGCGCAGGAGTTAAGCATAGCCTGCCCTTGTCCAAACTGACTGATTACATTGAAAAAGCTTTGTCAGGAGGGAGGCCGGTACATTTCCTTCCGCCATACAGAGCCGAGACCAAGATGACCCTCGGTGCCCTTCTACGTGAGAATCCTTGCCAGATGAGGACCAAAGCTTCCGAAAAACTGATTAAGGCTGTGGTTTCACTCAGGTCAGTCAAAGAGGATGTGGAGATAGCAGAAATTGAGAAAGCAGCCAATATAGCATGTGAGATGGAGACAACTGCCATGCATATGTGCAAGCCCGGGATGACAGAACAGGAGATATTCGGAACAATTGAAGGCATTGCCTGGGCCAGAGGCGGCGGGCCTGCATTTCCCACGATCCTTAGCATAAATGGCCAGACACTTCATAATCATAATCATATCAATACTCTCGGTAAGGGAAGGATGATGGTGACTGATTGCGGAGCCGAATCACTGCTTCATTATGCAGCTGACCTGACACGTACTACTCCTGTGGGGGGTCAATTCACACAAAAACAGAGAGAGATTTACGAAATTGTACTAAAAGCCAATACTGAATCAATTAAAATGGCAGGTCCCGGCATTTCAAACCTCGATCTCCATCTGAATGCCTGCCGTATCATTGCCTCAGGTCTCAAAGATCTCGGGCTGATGAAAGGAGATGTTGCCGGGGCTGTTGCAGAAGGTGCTCACGCTCTCTTTATGCCGCACGGACTGGGACATATGATGGGACTCGATGTTCATGACATGGAGAGCCTGGGAGAAAACTATGTCGGATATAATGACGAGGTAAAACGAAGCACACAATTCGGGCTCAGATCGCTGCGTTTTGCCCTGCCATACAAACCGGGTCATGTCTTTACCGTTGAACCGGGAATCTATTTTATACCTGAGCTGCTGGCTAAATGGAAGGCTGAGAGCAAGCATCCCCAATTCATCAATTATGAGAAGGCTGAGAGCTATCTTGGCTTTGGAGGCATAAGGATTGAGGATGATGTGCTGATCACTGCCAAAGGAAGCAGACTGTTGGGTAAGACGGCACCAAAAACGGTAGCTGAAATAGAAAAGGTCTGCTTGGGGTAAGAATTGTTTCGAAATTTGTTGAAAGCATCATGTAGCGACGCCTTATTAGAGCGTCGTTACGATATAATTATCAGAATGCGCTGTAATACTCGCGGTTCAGTCTTGCGATGTTGGTCAGTTTTATTTTTTTGGGGCATTGAGCCTCACATGCACCTGTGTTCGAGCAGGTTCCAAAGCCCTGTTTATCCATCTCGACAATCATTGCACGCACTCTCTCTTTAGCTTCGGGCCTTCCCTGAGGAAGGAGAGCGAACTGGGAAATCTTGGCTGAGACGAAAAGCATTGCCGAGGCATTCTTACATGCCGCCACACATGCTCCGCAGCCGATGCAGATGGCTGAATCAAAGGCCTCATCGCTTTTCTTTTTCCTTACGAGTATTGAATTCGCCTCGGAAGCAGCTCCCGCAGTGACTGAGATAAATCCTCCTGCGATCTGTATCTTGTCAAAGGCGCTGCGGTCAACAATAAGATCCTTTATGACAGGGAAAGGTTTTGCCCTCCATGGCTCAATCACAATTTTTTCGCCATCCTTGAAATAGCGCATTGAGAGGAGGCAGGTAGTCAGACCCGGCACCGGACCGTGAGGATAGCCGTTTATGAACATACCGCAGCTCCCGCATATGCCTTCACGGCAGTCGTGGTCAAAGGCTATAGGATCTTTCCCCTCCTCAATAAGCTTTTTGTTTAGCGAATCAAGCATCTCGAGAAACGACATGTCAGGGGAGACACCATCAAGATCATAGAATGCAAAAGCACCTTTTGTCTTTGCATTTTTCTGTCTCCATATCTTCAATCTGAGCTTCATATTGGCAGAATTAAAATAGTTTATTTATAGCTCCTCTCCTTGAGTTCAACAAACTCAAACTTCAGCGGCTCCTTATTTAGAATGGGCTCATTCTCACCATTATACTCCCAGGCAGCGACGTATGAGTATTCAGAATCTATCCTCCTGGCCTCACCGTCTTCAGTCTGACTTTCCTCACGGAAGTGAGCACCGCAAGATTCTTTTCTGTTCAGTGCATCGGTTATCATCAGCCATGCAAGCTCCAGGAAGTCGGCCACTCTGCCTGCTTTCTCAAGTTCCTGATTCAGGTCAGCACCTTCACCGGGAACAAGAAGATCACTCCAGAACTCTTTCTTAAGCTCTGCTACAAGCACCAGGGCTTTTTTCAGCCCTTCCTCGTTACGCTTCATACCACAGTAGTCCCACATTATCTTTCCGAGACGTTTGTGAAAGCTTGACGCGGCTTGCTTTCCTTTTATTGAAAGGAACTTTTTGATTCTTTCCCTGACAGATTTCTCTGCCTCTTCAAACTCAGCACCGGTAGTCGGTATTCTCGGTATTCTGATTTCCCCGGACAGATAGTTGTTTATGGTAACCGGAAGGATGAAATATCCGTCCCCGGCAGCCTGCATAAGGGAGCTTGCCCCCAGCCTGTTTGCCCCATGATCGGAAAAGTTTGCTTCACCGATAGCATAGAGGCCGGGAACAGTGGTCATCAGTTCATAATCAACCCAGAGGCCGCCCATTGTATAGTGTCCGGCAGGGTAGATCTGCATGGGTTCTTCATATGAGTCTATTCCGGTGATGTCCTTATACATTTCAAAAAGGTTACCATATTTGTTCTCTATGGCGTCTTTCCCCTGTTTCTTTATTGCATCCCGGAAGTCAAGGTTGACAGCCAGCCCTGTTTTCCCGACGCCATATCCGGCATCACACCTCTCTTTGGCTGCTCTCGAGGCCACGTCACGCGGCACCAGGTTGCCAAATGTAGGGTACCTGCGTTCGAGATAATAATCGCGGTCTTCTTCGGGGATGTCATTGGCAGGCCGCTTGTCATCCTTGTTTTTAGGCACCCATATCCGCCCGTCATTTCGCAATGATTCCGACATCAGTGTCAGTTTGCTCTGGAACTCGTTAAGCTGAGGTACGCAGGTAGGATGTATTTGTACAAAACTGGGATTGGCAAAGGCGGCTCCCTTCTTATATGCTTTCCAGGCAGCGGATGCATTGGAGTTGACAGCCAGGGTTGAAAAGTAATAGACTGTTCCATATCCGCCGGTTGCAAGAACGACAGCATGTGCGGAATGTCTTTCTATCTCACCTGTGATGAGGTTACGTGCAATTATACCGCGTGCCTTGCCGTCGATGACGACAATATCAAGTATATCCCTGCGCGGGAACATTGTCACTTTACCTGCCCTGATCTGCCTGTTCAGCGAGGAATATGCGCCGAGGAGGCACTGTTGTCCTGTCTGTCCTTTGGAATAGAACGTACGTGATACCTGCACTCCGCCAAAAGAGCGGGTGTCAAGTGTACCGCCATATTCACGGGCAAACGGAACGCCGAGGGCAGTATAATGGTCAATCACCTGGTTGCTTACTTCCGCAATGCGATAGACATTTGCCTCGCGTGCCCTGAAGTCTCCCCCCTTGATCATATCATAGAAGAGACGATAGGTATTGTCGCCGTCATTCTTGTAGTTCTTTGCTGCATTAATGCCTCCCTGAGCCGCAACTGAGTGCGCACGACGTGGCGAATCCTGGTAACAGAATACCTTGACATTGTACCCTAGCTCACCGAGTGAAGAAGCGGCGCCGGCGCCTGAAAGCCCTGTTCCGATGAGTATGATGTCAATCTTATTTTTGTTAGCTGGATTGACAAGCTTTGAGCCGGACTTATATCTGGTCCACTTCTCCTCCAGCGGGCCTTCCGGTATTTTTGCATTAAGATTTATCATGATGTGTCGTTTCTTCAGGTTATTTTAACAGCCAGATGAAAAGAGGTATTATTGCGAAACCCAGTGGCACTGCAACCGCATAAATCAGTGATATGCCTTTGATGACCGGGGTCCAGAAATCGTTTGCCAGCCCAAGGGTCTGAAAAGCAGACTGAAGGGAATGATAGAGGTGGAAGCCAAGCAGGATGAAGCATACCCAGTACAGGATAACATATCCCGGAATGCTGAATAACTGATAAGCTATCGAGTAGAAGTTCTCCGGATCGCCATCAACCAGTCCGAGCTTCATGAAATAAAAATTAAAGAAATGGATCACCAGGAAGATCAGGACTGCTCCTCCGGTCCATATCATGAATCTTGAAAATGCTGATGTCTCTGACTTATTTCTCACAGCATATCTTACAGGCCTTAAGAACCAGTTTTGTACCTGGAGGATTATTCCGTAGACAACGTGTACCAGAATGGTCAGTAATAGTAAAATCTCCACAGCTTTGACAAGATGGAAGGTTGCCATGAAGTGAGCGGCATTATTGAACGGTTCGGGGTCGTCTTTCAGTAGCATAAGGTTAATGCCCAGGTGGACTGGCAGGAACAGCAGCAGAAACAATCCGGCAAGTGCCATCACGAATTTCTTCGAGATGGCAGAGAATAGGATTTTGTTCATCGGTGTTGTACTTTTGAGTTCAGGATTAAGTCTAAAGAGCAGTTGAAAAAACTTTTCTTCATGGTAAATTTAGCAAATTATTCATTTTAACCAAATACTTAATGAAGCGATCAATACAGTTCGAAGGCATTACAGTTGAGTATAGTGACTGCGGGTCAGGAAGACGAAACTGTCAGCTGAACTGATCAAAGGGTTCGCCTTCGGACTTGACTGGAAAGCGGACCAAGAGTGAACGAAAAAAAAGACCGGAAATCAGTTTTTTTCTATATAACTGAAAGCTTCAAGCAGTGTCTTGTCTAATTGCCCCCACAATGGATAAAAGCCTTTATTGTCAAGCATGTTTCTGGCAATATAGGCTTTCACCTGAACATATATGATATTTTCTGAAATCTTAATTTGTTTTGCGTTGGGCGCAACCCCATTCTCTTTGGCATAACTGATGAACTTTTGAGTGATGTTCTGCCCTGAGAGCCATTGGTCAAGCGACTTCAGGTCGTGGTATTTCTTCAAGGTCTCACGGTTATCATCAGTATATTTAAGAGCATATTTGGGTATCAGTCCGGCATTCCTTACAGCAATGAAATAATCTGTGATTCCTGTAGTATCAATGGGAATAAAAATATCAGGCATAATCCCCCCGCCGCCGTAAACGGTCTTTCCCCCCGGGGTTTTATAAGCCACAGAATCAGTCATATGTATTGAATCAGCTTGCAGGAACTCGCCATGCATGTAACGGTTTCCAAGGTCTTCATAATACTTGTCAATACCCTGGTTATAAGGCTTCTGTATTGATCTGCCGGTTGGAGTGTAGTAGCGTGCTATGGTCAGCCTCATTCCTGAACCGTCGCGGAACATTATAGGTTCCTGCACCAGGCCTTTGCCGAATGACCGGCGACCGATTATGGTACCACGGTCATTATCCTGTACGGCTCCTGCAAGTATCTCGCTGGCAGAAGCGCTCCATTCGTCGATCAGAATGACCAGCTCACCAGTTTCAAATTCACCGTCTGCGGTAGCCTTTATATCCTGCCTTGGTTTTGATTTGCCCATGGTGAAGACGATAAGCTTTCCTTCCGGAAGAAACTCGTCAGCTATCATTGTTGCAGCATCCATGACGCCTCCGGAGTTGCCCCTCAGATCAAGGATAAGTTTCTTCATTCCCTGACTTTTCAGCTCCCTCAGACCTTTCGTAAACTCATCATGTGTCGTGAGGGCAAAGTTGGATATCTTCATATATCCGACATCATCTGACATCATGTATGAAACATCAATGCTGTATAATGGAATCTTATCGCGGACGATAGCGAATGGCAGCAATTCGTTGGCTCCCTTTCTTTCAATCTTCAGGTCAACCCTTGTCCCACGCGGACCTTTGAGCATTTTTACCACGTCTTCATCAGGGATGCTCTTTCCTGCGACAACTGAATCGTTGACATAAATTATCTTATCGCCGGGAATGATGCCCGCTTTCTCTGACGGGCCTCCGGATATAGTGCTGATTATCTGAACTGTGTCAGTGAGCATCTGGAAAGTGACTCCGATGCCGTCAAAGTTGCCCTGGAGAGGCTCATTTGCCTGAGCCAGATCACGTGCCGGAATATATACTGAATGCGGATCGAGCTTGCGCAACATTACCGGTATAGCTGCTTCAATCAGGTCATTGCGGTTGACGGTGTCAACATAATCAGATTCGATAATATCAAGAATACGGCTCAGCTTGTCACTCGATGGCGGGAAGTTGGTATAAAGTCCTGACTGGGGGTGAGGCATGTAAAATCCGACCAGGATGCCAATTGCTAATGCAACTGCAATGATAATTGGAAGATATGCTCTGTTATACTTCATTGTTCTTTTCTTCTATGTCTATATATACAAGTTCGATGTCTGCACGTTTCAGCAGTTCAATCCCATCAAGATTGCGGTACTGGTTGCTGTAAACAACGCGTCTTATGCCTGATTGTATGATAAGCTTGGCGCACTCCATGCAGGGAGAGTCGGTAATGTATAACGTGGAATTCTCACTTGAGTTGTTTGACCTCGCAACCTTGGTGATGGCATTCGCTTCAGCATGAAGAACGTATGGTTTGGTGACATTGTTCTCATCTTCACATACATTCTCAAAGCCTGAAGGAGTGCCGTTATAGCCGTCTGATATAACCATCTTGTCCTTCACAATCAAGGCTCCTACTCTCCGGCGCTTGCAGTAGGAGTTTTCTGACCAAATAGCAGCCATGCGTAAATAACGTCTGTCAAACTGCGCCTGTTTGTCTCCGTATGGGTGAATGGCATCTTTCTTCGTCATCCTCATTGATTCGAGCGACAAACTTAATCGTTTTTGCAGCCAATTCAAAAAAACTTAAAGGGCACTTCAGCATGTTGCTCAAGTGCCCCTTGTAATATTATAAAGATTTACCGTGTACTATCAGTTGCTGTTTTTCCAGGTGTAGGCATGGGGCCAGCTGCTTGTGTTGGTGCTTACTGAAGTATGACAGATAAAGCATCCGTTCTTTGTTTCAGGGTTGCTTCCGCCATGCTGCCCGGCATATTCGCCCATATCACTCTCCCCTCTTGAACTGGAATGACAGGTGCCGCAGCTTCCCAGTGTCTTCGGAGAATTGCTGTATGGCTGGTATTGCATTGCCTGGTAATTATCAACAGCTTTTGACGAGGGGACCATTGCATGAGGACTGCCATGACATGATGAGCACATCATGTTTCCATGACCTGTTGATTCTCTGTAAAGTGCTGAAGTTGAGCCCACATCTGTTGCTTCGTTGTGGCAGGTCGAGCATGACGGCTCATTGACCCACGGCACTCGTGTGCTGGTCGAAGAAGCTACCTGGGCCATGGTGCCGTGACATGTGGTGCAGTTGCCGTCTGGTCCTGTGTGCTTTATGCTTCGATTACATTTTGTTGTCTGACCGGGATGGCAATCATAGCACGCTGCTCCCTGGTCTGCATGGAACCCATGAATGGCTTCTGACAAATACTTGCCTGATGTTCCCCTGCCAGTCTTTCCCAGAGCTTCTGAACCGTGGCAGGTTGCGCAGAGAACAGGCTTTGACTGCATAAGGGATGTTCCCGTTTTAGCATCATGTTTGA
>JADGPV010000124.1 GCA_017882245.1 Bacteroidales bacterium
CATGATGGAAGAGCATATTGTTAAAATACTCAGCATTTATTTTTGATGAGGTTCAGAAACGAACCGATGCAATGTTTTCAAAAAATAAATAAAACGTAATACTATGTCACAGACTGGTACATATCTCAATTTTCAGAGAAATACGGAAGAAGCATTCAACTTCTATAAATCTGTTTTCGGCGGTGATTTTGTTGATGGAAAGATCAACCGCTTCAGCGAGATTCCCCCGCAGGAGGGAATGCCTCCATTAGCAGAAAAGGACAAAAACCTGGCAATGCATGTCTCTCTTCCGATCCTCGGGGGTCACCTTCTTATGGGAACTGATGCTCCCGAATCGATGGGATTCAAGGTAAATTTCGGTAACAATGTTTATATCAGTCTTCATCCTGACACCAGGGAAGAAACGAAACGCCTGTTCAAAGCGCTTTCCGAAGGAGGGAAGGTAGAGCAGGAATTGCAGGATATGTTCTGGGGAGATTACTATGGAAGCTGCACGGATAAGTATGGTGTTAAATGGATGTTCAACTTCTCCGCGAAGAACAGGTAATCAGTCTAAGTAATATATACAGCATTATTTTTCTCATCCAGCTGCGAATACACCTCCCTAATCTGATTTTTTTCTTCATCAGTATATTCCATGGTTAATTGTTTACCAATTTTAGAAATATTTAAAAGTGATTGCTTGTATTATGTGGGACAATAGTGGGAAAGAATAGGAAAAAGAAAAACGCAACCGACTGTTTTATTGACGATTGCGTTTCTTAATGGTCGGGGTGATGTGACTCGAACACACGACCCCTACGTCCCGAACGTAGTACGCTACCAACTGCGCTACACCCCGATTACCTGACTTATTTCAGGTGTGCAAAAGTAATTATTTTTTTGTAAGCTCAGCAATTTTCAGGTTAAGATCATTACTGCTGACCGGCTTCGAAAGATAGTCAGTACAGCCTGCCTCGAGAGCCCTGCGCCTGTCGTCGGGGAAGGCATATGCCGTAACTGCCACAATTGGCAGATTTTTAAAGGTCTCCTCGGTCCTCAGACGACGTGTCAGGGAGAGGCCATCCTCATCTCCCTTAAGCGATATATCCATCAGTACAAGGTTAAAAGCTTCCTTATGGAGCAGATCCCATGCCTCCCTGGCTGAGGCAGCAACGGAGGTATCATACATCCCTGACAGCAACTTCCTGAAATATAGCTGGCTGTGGGGGTCGTCTTCAACGATCAGGACAGCCATGCGTTTTGAGGACAATGGTTCTTTCATATCCGTATCAGTTTGTATGACATTGTACCGGCTTTTATTTTTTCAGCGTGAATGAGAGCTGCATTCCAGTCAGTGTTTTTATGGGCTATTTTAAATTTATCAGTTCCGCGCAGATCGTTTCCGCTGTCCTTTTCAAGGAGATGGGGTGAAGCCGGCGCGGAGACAACCATATCGGCACATGCCTTGTCAAGTGCAACAGGGTCCCTTGACGCGGCGATTCCTATGTCAGCAACCAGCGGCAGATCATTGTGTCCCCAGCAGTCGCAGTCAGGTGACACATCCATGATAAAGTTGATGTGAAGTGAAGGCTTTCCCCTGACTACTGCAAAGGCGTACTCAGCAATCTTCCTGCTGAGTATATCACCTCCGTCACCCCATTCAACCCTCGCGGCATCATACTGGCAAACAGCCACACACTGACCGCATCCGGTGCACTTATCCTTATCGATATACGCTCTCCTGTTCTCTTTCAGGTGGACAGCATCATGAGCACAGTTTATTACGCACATGTTGCATCCGGTACAGTTCTTTTCATAAATCACGGGCGGGTTGCCGGAATGAAGGAAGAGTTTACCGCCCACTGAGGCGCAACCCATACCCAGGTTTTTAAGCGCACCGCCGAAACCGGTCTGCTCGTGTCCTTTGAAATGATTGAGAGAGATAACAATATCAGCATCAGCTATTGCAGTGCCGATCATTGCCCTGGTTGTATAATCAAGATTAACTTCTATCTCACGGTAGTCAGTACCTTTAATACCGTCTCCGATAACCACATGACATCCCGCACTCAGGGGGTTATATCCGTTGGAGAAGGCTGCCTCAAGATGATCGGGTCCGTTTGAGCGCATGCCGTAATAAAGGGTATTGCAGTCGGTCAGGAATGGTTTCCCGCCCTTTTCCCTTACCATTTTAACTATTCTGGAGGCGAAGTTGGGGCGCAGGTATGCCAGGTTACCCGGTTCTCCGAAGTGTATCTTCAGAGCAGTCATCTTCCGGTCAAAATCAATATCGTCAAACCCTGCCGCCCTGACCAGCCTCTCCAGTTTCTTCAGCAGGTTGAGCGAAGGTGTACTGTGCATATCTGTAAAGAACACCTCTGACGATTCCATGCAAAGCTTTTTTTAAGGAAGTCAGATGTTCAGGACATCGATAATGTCAACCAGGTGCTGATTCAGGCCTTTATGCTGTTTAACGGCCTTACGGAAGGGGACGAGCACTATCTCATTGTTCTGCAAGCCTACCATCACGCTCTGTTGTCCGTCGAGGAGCGCCTCAACGGCTGCATTACCGAGACGGCTGGCATTTACACGGTCGAGTGCTGACGGTGACCCGCCTCTTTGCAGGTGGCCCAGGATAGAGACCCTGATCTCATAATCCTGGAGCTCAGGTTTGAGCCTCTCGGCTATAGCAAGTGCACCTCCCGCTTCATCACCTTCAGCAACGATTATGATATTGCTTGATTTCTTTCTCTTGTTACCGGTCTCAAGCATCTTGCGAATATCGCGAGCATTACCTTTGATCTCAGGCATTATGATTGCTTCAGCGCCGGTGGCAATGCCGCTGTAAAGAGCTATATGTCCGGACTCTGCACCCATCACCTCGACGAAAAACATGCGGTTGAGAGCGCTGGCCGTATCGCGTATCTTGTCAACACACTGTACAACAGTATTCAGTGCCGTGTCATATCCAATAGTGTAATCAGTGCCGAAGATATCGTTGTCTATCGTACCCGGAACACCCACAAAAGGAATATCATATTCCTCATTGAAGATGTTTGCTCCCTTGAAAGAACCGTCACCTCCGATGACCACCACTCCGTCAATCTCGGCTGCCCGGAGGTTCTCATAAGCCTTTTTTCTTCCTTCCGGTTTTCTGAACTCCTCGCACCGCGCTGTTTTGAGTATGGTTCCGCCACGCTGGATGGTATCCGAAACACTGTGGGCCTGAAGCGGCTTGAAGTTGGCATTTATCATTCCGAGGTAACCGTGCCTGATGCCTATCACCTCCAGCCCGTTATATATAGCGGTACGGGTAACAGCCCTTATTGCTGCATTCATGCCGGGGGCGTCACCTCCGGAGGTGAGAACGCCAATCTTCTTAATTTTCCCCATTGGATAAACTTTTTTTCAAGTCACTAAGGTAGTACATTTTTTGCATCTTCATAAGAAATACAGGGCTGCTGTCATATCTTCTCAATTGTCTCCGCAACCTTATGAATAAGCCATCGCGGGGTTGAGGTTGCTCCGCAGACCCCTGCATTTCCGGCATTGCTGAACCACTCAGGATTTATCTCTTCAGGGTGTGAGATAAAATACGAATGATTGTTTTCGTTGAGACAGACTTCGTACAGCATGTGACCGTTGGAGCTGTTCTTCCCGCTGACGAAGATTATGACATCATGCTGTCTTGCAAATATCCTCAGTTTTGGTTCCCGGCCCGAGACCTGACCGCATATGGTATTGTAAACCTTCAGGAAATTGTCAGGGTGACCAGGGCTCATTTTCTCCAGGTTCCGCCTGATTGTTTCAATGATCATGTCATATTCAGCTTTATTTTTAGTTGTCTGTGCAAATAGCCATACCCGCCTGGTGCAATCTATCTTATGCAGATCATGCAATCCGGTGACCAGTATGCCCTTTTCTCCGGCGGCTCCGAGCAGGCCGATAACCTCTGCATGACCTTCCTTGCCGAAGATAACGATCTGGCCGTCATTCTCACGGGCACTTACCAGAACCAGCCTGATCTTTTCCTGGAGTGAGTGCACAATAGGGCATGTGGCCTCAATTATTGTAATATTGTTTTTTCTGGCTGTTTCATATGTTGAAGGTGGTTCACCATGTGCCCTGATAAGGACTTTGCTGTCCCTGAGCCGGGCAAAATATTCATGGCTTATGGTGATCAGTCCGAGGTCTTTCAGGCGATCCATTTCGAGATCGTTATGTACTATTTCGCCGAGGCAAAATATTTTTTCTCCTGCTCTGAGAGCTTCCTCAGCAATTCTTACGGCATTCTCAACCCCGAAACAGAAGCCTGACCCCGGCTCGATATCAACCTTCATGCATTATCTGTTTATAAAGTTTCCTGAACCAGTCCATCTGCTGATCAACCGTCATTGTGCTGTTGTCAAGCTCCACTGCATCATCAGCTTTACGCAAAGGACTGATTTCCCTGGAAGAATCAATCCTGTCACGTTCATTAATGTTTTTTTCGACGGCAGCGATGTCGGCCGGCAGTCCTTTTTCCAGTAGTTCGAGGTAACGGCGTTTTGCCCTTACTGCAGGTGAGGCTGTCATAAAGATCTTAAGCTCTGCATGAGGGAAGACGACGGTTCCGATATCACGTCCATCCATCACTATACCTCCGCGGGCGCCTATTTCACGCTGCAGTGCGACAAGCTTCTGTCTGACCTCTGCTATGGTGCTGACAGCACTGACATTATCCGACACGGCCCTGTCGCGCAACTCCCGTTCGACCTTTTCACCGTTGAGAAGAGTCTCATAGTAACCTGTGTCATAGTTTATGCGGAATGTTATCTTAATTTCAGGCAGGGCACTGATGATATTGTGAGTGTCTGCCACCCCTCCTGCAACGAAGCCTTTTCTGAGGCAGAAAAGGGTGACAGCCCTGTACATAGCACCCGAGTCGATATAGAGATAACCAAGGTCAGCAGCTATTGCTTTTGCGAAGGTGCTTTTCCCGCATGATGAATAACCATCGACGGTTATAATTATCTTTTTTCTTTTTTTCATTCAGGCTGCAAAGTTAAAACGAAAAGGAAGGCATAAGGTTCACCGTCTCGCATTTTTGAAGATCTGTTCCGTCCTGACAGTTATCGTCAGGTGATTTGATCCGCCTGCAAGATGATAAGAATCGCGGCCGTAGGATAGTTCAAAGGCTTTTGTCCTGATACCAAATCCTGCTGAGAAGCCTGCCATTCCCGCACGTTGCTCAGTCCGCATTTCTGATCTCCGCTGGTAATTTAACCCTACGCCCATCCAGAAGACATCGGCAGGAAGGATCTCAATACCTAATATAACATGTTTCAACAGGTTTTCTCCAAAGCCACCGGCTGAGATATCATCTTCAGTGTTATAATCATGCGTGAGGTCAGGCTTTTCTATATGTCTGAATGTCAATGAGAAGCTAAACGGGGCATGCGCGAGTCTCTTGGTGGTGCCTGCAATTATCTCAAAAGGAAGAGGTTCACCTCCCTGTCCCGTGTAGCCTTTTATCTGAAAGCCTGCATTCCTGATCACAAGTCCGGCATCAAGCAGAAGCCTTTTGTTATGATATGCTGCACCGATATCGGCGCATATCCCGGCCGAAAAATAGCGCTCCAGATGAGAAAGAACAGGTTTAATGTTTATCCCGGCTGTGAATGATGAATCGATCTGAAGAGACCATAGAAAATTAAAGGCATATTCAGAGGCAGTGAAAGTACCGGTTATATTGCCTTCAGCATCGGTTTCGGTGAACCGGCCGTAGCTGATAAAGCTCAGACCCGCGGCAACGGTGCCTTTCTTTTCCATGTCCATAGCCCATGCGGCATAACCGTAATTTATTCCGGCAAAGTAGGTTGAAAAGCTGAGTGAGATGTCATTGTCCATTGAGGCTGTCAGCAGGGCGGGATTGAAATAGGGCAGGCTCAGGTCGTTCCTGCTTTGCGAGACTGTCATACCGCCGGTCGCTGTTGCGAATGCAGAATGATTGAGGTTCAGGAACTCATACGTGTTATCGCCTCCGGTCTGTCCGGTGACAGGCAGAAGTGCAGGAAGTAAAAAGAATGTAAGGATATATCGCCTCATATCCCGGTAGCTTGAAGGCAAAGATAACACTATCAGATAAACGGGAGGCCGGAGGTGTTATTTCATGAAGTATCAGGCGCTTCTTCCGGCCAGATCGACCTCAGTCTCCTTAGTTTCCTTTTTCCCTATCTGTGACAGGAAGAGCCCTGAGATTACAATGGCCATGCCTGCTCCATTCAGCAGTGTCAGTTTGTCTCCCACCAGGAAGAACGCGAAAATTGCCGTGAATACCGGTATCAGGTTGCTGAAAATGTTGGCACGGGAAATACCCAGATGCCTGACGGAATATGCAAAAAGTACAAAAGCACCGCTGGAGGCGAAGATGGCCAGAAGCACCACGGAGCTGAAGTCCGCTACTATGCCTGTGGCTATGAATTTTTTCAGGTCGAAGATCAGAAAGAGCGGAAGGAAGAGCACAACCCCGATGGCATTTTGTATGTTGACTATACTGACGGGATTATATTCCGAAGCCAGCCTGTGAAGAACCATATTATACCCCACCGCCGATATGACAGCCAGGAATAACAGCGCCAGGCCTTTGATATTAATAACCAGGCCCCCTGAGCTGTCGGCAATAAAAATGATGACGCCGATGAATGATACCGCCACGTCGATATAATTTATCAGCCTGAGCCTCTCCCTGTAAAAAACCCACGCAAAAATGACGGCGAAGACAGGAATGGTTGAGATTATTACAGAGCCTGCGGTTGATGATACATATGTCAGTCCGTGGCTTTCTCCCAGGAAGTACAGGAAAGGTTCAAAAAACGCCAGAAGAAGGAAGTATTTTCTGTCTGCTTTCCTCACTCCCTTAAAGCCATGTGTGATCCAAAGATATGTCGAAAGGAAAACCGTTGCAATGCATAACCGTATGAAAACGATCGTAATAGGGTCATAACTCTTGTTCGCAATCTTGAACCATACAAATGAGAATGACCAGAAGATCATTGATAAGACGAGAGCTGTGTACGGTTTGCCTTTCATTTATAAGCAAATGGTCAAATTCAACGGCGGACGAATTTAATCCAATATTTTGACATCCGCACAGAGCATTTTTGAGGTTACGTTTTATTATTATATTTGCCTCGCCGAAAAAGTGTATATTGAATTTAAATCAGAAAAATAAACAGAAAATCAATGAAGATTTTAGTCTGTATAAGCAATGTTCCTGACACAACCACAAAAGTGAAATTCGTGGAGAGTGACACAAAGCTTGACACGGCAGGTATCCAGTGGGTGATTAACCCGTGGGATGAGCTGTCGCTGACGCGTGCCCTTGAGCTGAAGGATGATGCATCAGCAGGTGTGAAGTCGGTCACTGTGGCACATGTCGGACCTGCCACTGCAGAGCCTACAATACGTAAAGCCCTTGCGATTGGAGCCGATGATGCTTTTCGCGTCAATGCTGAGCCCGCTGATTCCTACTATGTAGCTGCACAACTGGCCGAAGTGATCGGCAGGGAACAGTATGATCTCATTTTATGCGGGATAGAATCAAGTGATTATAACGGATCAATGACAGGAGGTATGATTGCTGAATTTCTTGGTATACCTTCCGTCTCAGCAGTGTCAGACATAAAAATTGAAAACGGTGCACCTATTGTAATACGCGAGACAGATGGCGGAAGGGAAGTCGTCTCAGTCCCCATGCCCTTCGTGGTAATAGTCCAGAAAGGAATTGCCAAAGAGCCCAGGATAGCTTCGATGAGGGGAATAATGACAGCAAGAACGAAGCCTGTCAGAATATATGAGCCTTCAGCTAAAGAACCTCTGACAAGGATTACGGTCTTTGAAAAACCGTCACCCCGCGCTGCCTGTAAGTTTATAGATCCTGAAAATCCCGGCCAGCTGATTGCGCTTCTCCAAAATGAAGCCAAGGTCATCTGACCATAAAACCAAAAACCATCTATGTCAGTATTAGTATATGCCCAGAACTGGGACGGCAAATTTAAGAAATCATCTTTTGAACTGGTTTCCTATGGTTCAAAGGTTGCAGAGATGCTGAACACTTCTCTGATATGTCTTTCGATAGGTACAGTCAGCGATGAAGAGCTTAAGAAACTCGGTAATTATGGTGCCGGGAAGATTATCAGGGTTAACAATGAGTTTTGTAAAATACTTGATAACCAGGTCTATACAGATATAATAGCACAGGTTGCCCTGAAAGAAGAGGCCAGTGTCATAATCATCTCAAATAACACCGAAGGAAAAGCCGTCGCTCCCAGACTGTCAGTAAGACTGAAAGCAGGTATGGCATCGGGAGTAAGCAAACTGCCGCTCAGCATTGCACCGTTCACTGTCTATAAAAGGACTTACTCGGGAAATGCCTTCGCTCATCTTGTGATAAATACAGATATTAAAATAATCACCCTGGCCCAGAATTCCTTTAGCCTTATTGAAACACCAAACAATGCAGGCATTGAGGATATGAGTGTCAGTATTGACAGCTCCCTGCTGAAGACTGTTATAAAAGACACTCAGAAACAGACCGGCAGGTTACTGCTCACTGATGCCGAGATCGTCGTTTCAGGCGGAAGGGGAATGAAGTCACCTGACAACTGGGGCCCTCTCGTTGAGCTTGCCAGCGTGCTCGGCGCCGCAACGGCCTGTTCACGCCCTGTCTCTGACGAAGGATGGAGATCTCATGAGGAGCACACAGGACAGACTGGCAAGGTGATAGCCCCTAACCTTTATATTGCTGTCGGTATTTCAGGTGCAACCCAGCATCTGGCTGGTGTCAGCTCATCAAAATATATTGTGGCGATAAACACTGACAAGGATGCTCCGATCTTTGAGGTTGCCCAGTACGGTATTGTAGGAGATGCCCTCAGGGTGCTGCCAAAGCTCGTTGAAGCGGTAAAAGAGCTTAAAAAATGATAAAACAGGTAATGTTCGCGCTGGCACTCCTTATAACTCTTGGAGTGTTTGCCTTTACCATTTACCGAATTGTTCGTTTTTTCAGGTTTACCAGGTCAGGCTTCCCCATAAAACAAATAGGGAAAAGATTTGGTGTGATGTTCAGGGTCGCCTTCGGACAGACTAAGATCTTCCGAAGGCCGGTTATAGGACTCGCTCATGCTCTTGTATTCTGGGGTTTCTGCATCATTCTGTTTGGCAGTATTGAGATGGTGATCGACGGGCTTGCCGGAACAGACAAGGCACTTTCATTCCTTGGCGGATTCTACAGGTTCATTATGGGAGCAGGCGATATCTTTGCCTATATAGTCGCCGTAGCCATAATAATCTTTCTCTTCAGGCGTATATTTCTTCATATAAGGCGCTTTGAGGGCATTGAGATGAAGAAGATTTCACATGTCGATGCAATTGTAGCCCTTTCCCTGATACTGCTCCTGATGCTTTCCCTGGCAGTTATGAATATTGGGTATTTTGAATATAAAACCCTTTCCGGAGAGCCTTTAAGAGGAGTTTATCCTGTCAGTGCAAGGCTGGCCGGGCTTTTCGGAAA
>JADGPV010000125.1 GCA_017882245.1 Bacteroidales bacterium
ATTTTGTTGCCAAACCACAGGAATCTGCCGGTCTCGCCGTTGATTACCTGCTCCTCCTCTTTTGGAAGGTAAATGACTGCCTTGTCAAACAGGGAAATCCCGCCGGCATGGTCACCGTCAGAGTGGGTCAGCAATACTGCCCTTACCTTATCCGGATCAATCTCCAGCTTTTTAAGCTCATTTTTCACAGCTCCTTTTCTTATACCAGCATCAATGGCTATGAAATTATTACCATCCTTTACCAGGTACATATTCACATATTTGTTCTTCACTGCATAGACATCGTCAGTGATCTGCCTTGTCTCGACGGGCATCATCCTTTTCACCGCTGACTTAGAAATAACAAGGTATATAATCATAAAAACCACGATGAGGAGTACGAGCGCTCCTAAGGTCCACAATAGTTTTTTAAGGAATTTTTTCATGTGAGTACTGTTTTAACACTGCAATTTATGAAATTCCTTATTTTTCAGTAAGCTTTTTCTCATGGCGGTTTGACATGCCCGTTGATACAATTCCGCAGATTGAGACAAATATGCCCAGCAGTTCTGAAATGTTAGATTTCGAGAAGAAGTCCTTATAATCTATTAAAGCAAGGTTGCCTGCCATAAGGATTATAAATATTACAAGCAAAACAGTCCTGAACTTTTTCATATGATAAAAATTAATAATACTAATATAATAATTTTTATTTGACTTAGCTTGATGCGATGTAGCGAAGCGACAGACAGTTCAGTCGTATTCAGCCAGCAAAGACCGGTGAATGTAAAGACCCTCAGACCTCAGACCTTCAGACCTCAGACCCTCAGAAAAAAATATCAAAACCCTTGACAATTATAAAAATTCTTCATAGCTTTGATCAATCAGTTAAATTATACGGTTAAACTTAATGGTTAATCCTTATGGTTAAATACCAAGTACCAGACAATCAGACACGGGACAGAATATTTAAGGCAGCTTCAGAGGTATTTGAAGAAAAGGGATATGACGGAGCCAGAATGCAGGAGATAGCCGACCTCGCAGGAATAAATAAAGCGCTGTTGCATTATTATTTCAGCACAAAGGACCAGCTCTTCGGGGCAGTGTTCCAGGTACTCCTCAGAAAGATGTTCGAAAAGATCGTTTCTATCTTTATGGAAGATATTTCATTCAAGGAAAAGCTACGGAAGTTCTTTGATCAGCACATTGAGATACTTATTAAAAATCAGAAACTGCCGATATTTCTTCTGAACGAGCTCTCGCATAATCCGGAGCTCGTGCAGGGCATAAGGGAGACACTCCCTTATGAGCAACTGCGTAATTCCCTTTTCCAGAAACATGCAAAGGAACTGAAGGGCTACGGAATAAAAAAAGACGACATGCCGCAGCTTATGCTGACTGTTGTTTCGTTCTCCGTATTTCCGTTTGCCGCACGTGATATGATCACCATGATGATACCGGAACTTGCCGACAATAAAAAGTTCATTGCCTTTATGCGTGACAGGAAGGAATTTGCGGCGGATTTTGTCATTACAGCCTTAAAAAACCGTAAGAAATGAAAAAGTTAATTCCTGCAATACTGCTGTTAACACTGTCTCTGGCTGCAGTACCGCAAAAAACGGTGACTCTCTGGCAGTGCTACGACTCAGCAGCAATAGCCACCCCGCTGACAGGCGAGGCAGCACTCTATTCAGAGATGTCAGCACTGCGTGACAGGAACCTGTCATCTGCATGGCTGCCTTCCCTTGACGTCAATGGCAACTTTGTATATAACTCTGACATCCTTAATATTAAACAGATATTTGGCCAGCTGCCGATACCTGCCGGCGTGATCCCGACAATACCGCATGAGCAGTACCGGGCTTCATTCGATGTCAGCCAGGTCATATGGGACGGAGGTGTTACACGCAGCGCCATGGCTGTGGAACAGGTTGTTAATGAACTTAATATGCAGCAGAATGTAGCCGATGTCTACCGTCTTCGTGAACAGGTTAACAACTATTATTTCTCCGTATTGCTTGTCTCAAGCCAGATAGAAGTGACCAGGATTATGACCTCGGATCTCGATGGCAGGATCAAAGAAACCTCATCAGGCGTCGTTAATGGTGTCGTTACACCTGTGGCACTTGACGTACTGAAAGCTGAAAAAATAAAGGCCGGACAGCAGCTCACTGAGTTCACCCGTCGCCGCGAATCCCTTATCAGTGCGCTGGAACAGATCACCGGAATGACCGGACTGAAGGATGCTGCGTTCCAGGTGCCCGTTATCACCGTCACAGGCGAGGAAGAAATTGACAATCCGGATATGCGCCTCTTTGATGTACGCAGCCGTCAGCTTGAGGTATCAAAAGACCTCCTTAAAAGCCAGCGTATGCCTAAAGCCTTTGGCTTTGCGCAGGCTGCGTACGGTAATCCGCCGGGAAACAATTTCTTCTCTGATAAAGCGGATTTCTTCTATTCCTTCGGGGCGGGCTTCAAATGGAATATTTTCGATTGGAACAGAAGCAGCAATGAACGTAAATCGCTTGCCATTCAGCAACAACTTATTGATATTAAGAAGAGGGCAACCGGGGAGTCTCTTCAGCGGCTCCTCACGGTAAAGATGGCTGAGATAACTGCCCTGCGCGAGGCTGCAGAGCAGGACGACGAGCTGGTCAGCATTCGTAAAAAAATCGTTGATGTTGCGGCCTCGCAGCTTGCAAACGGAACCATCACAGCTTCCCAGTATCTTACTGAACTCACCAATGAGAAGCAGGCTGTCATCAGTGCCGCCGTAAGACAGATAAGTATCTCACGCGCGGAGGTTGATTACATTTATATTACCGGCAACAATAAATAATCTCACTATGAAAAAGTATCTTATACCTGTCGTTTTTGGCCTTCTTGCCTGTGGTTGCGGCCGCGGCGAGAGTGACGCTGATGCCTGGGGCACCTTTGAGGCAGAGGAGGTGATCATCTCATCCGAGACATCGGGCAGGGTCGTTCAGATGAATGTCACCGAAGGAACAAATGTCACGGGCGGCGCCGTCATCGCCGTCACCGACACCACCATGCTGGTGCTGCAGCGGGCAGAGCTTGACGCGGTGACGGCGTCGGCGCAGGCGCGCCTGGCGGGCATTGCGGCGCAGGACGCAGTGATACGCCAGCAGATTGATAACCTCAACATAAATATCGAGCGCACGCGCCGCATGCTCACTGACGGCGCCGCCACCCAGAAACAACTTGACGACCTGACAGGACAGATGGATGTACTCAGGAAACAATCCGACGCAAATAATACCCAGCGACGCGCTGTGGCCGCTGAGATGCAGGACGAGAAGGCCAAACGCGCCATTCTTGACGAACAGATAACCCGCAGCACCGTCCGTGCTCCTTATGATGCCACGGTCATTGAAAAGTATGCCTCTGCATACGAGCTGACCGCTGCAGGCAAACCACTGGTAAAACTGGCCGATATGAAAACCATGAAACTGAAAGTATGGGTCAGCGGAGCACAACTCGCTGAAGTAAAGGTGGGAGCCTCCTGCACAGCCCGTATCGACGATGGCAAAAAAAGTTTTAGAAATTTCACGGGAACGATCACTCACATCTCAGATAAGGCTGAGTTCACCCCAAAAATAATCCAGACCAAAGAGGAACGCGTTACCCTCGTCTATGCTGTGACTATTGAAGTGCCCAATGACGGTTCAATAAAGTCAGGCATGCCGGGGGAAGCTCTCTTCAATTGATATGGCAGCTGTAGAAGCGTACAATATTACCCACAGGTACGGCAAGGTAACTGCCCTTGACGATGTTTCCTTCACTGTCGACGACGGCGAACTGTTTGGTTTTATAGGACCGGACGGGGCAGGTAAAACCACCCTCTTCCGGATCGCTGTCACACTCATTATCCCTTCAGGAGGCAGGATGACCCTTTTCGGCCTCAATACCGTCAACAATTACAGGGAACTGCGTAACCTCATCGGCTATATGCCAGGCAAATTCAGCCTCTATCAGGACCTTTCCGTTGAGGAAAACCTGAACTTCTATGCCACTGTCTTCGGAACAACTTTAAAAGAAAACTATCATCTTATTGAGCCTATCTACAAACAGATAGAACCCTATAAAAAACGTATTGCGGGGAAGCTCTCCGGGGGTATGAAGCAGAAGCTGGCACTCTCATGCGCGCTGATACACAAGCCAAAGATCCTTATCCTTGACGAACCCACCACCGGCGTCGATGCAGTCTCACGTACAGAGTTCTGGGAGATGCTTTCAGGACTCAAGCATGAGGGCATAACAATCGTTGTTTCAACACCATACATGGATGAGGCCCTGCGCTGTGACCGCATCGCCCTGATCCAGTCAGGCAAAATACTCGGCATCAACACCCCTGATAACATCCGCCGCTCATACAGTCAGAAGCTCTATGCCGTCAGATATCCCGACAAATATAAACTCCTCACCTCACTTCGCTCTCTGCCCCTTGCCCCATGCCCCATGCCGATTGCCCCATGCTCCGAACCCTATACCCTGAGCCCTGAGCCGTTTGGTGACTCCGTTCACATAACCCTTCCTGAAGGCACGAAACCTGAAGAGATTTTAAAAGCTCTTGAAACGGCAGGCCTCCCCGGCGCCACCATTACGGAGATCGTCCCTGGCATCGAAGACGTCTTCCTTGAACTCATGAAGAAAGACGAGTGATGGAAAGAGAAAAGGTAATAGAGGTTAAAGACCTGGTAAAAAAGTTCGGATCGTTCGTGGCCAACGACCATTTGACCTTTGACGTTTACAAAGGTGAGATCTTCGGTTTCCTGGGAGCCAACGGAGCCGGCAAAACAACAGCCATCAGGATCCTGTGCGGCCTCTCACGTCCTACCTCCGGCAAAGTGCTCGTTGCAGGCTTTGATGCCAACCACCCCGAAGAGATAAAGAAACGCATAGGTTACATGTCGCAGCGCTTCTCCCTCTATAATGACCTGACTGTCAAAGACAATATTGAGCTCTACGGAGGCATTTACGGGATGACAATGAAAGAGATCCGTCCGCGCACAGAGAGACTTCTCGCTAAGCTAAGTTTCAATCAGTACGGTGATACCCTGATAGGGTCGCTGCCACCTGGCATTAAACAAAAACTGGCTTTTGCAGTGGCTGTGTTCCATGACCCTGAGATAGTTTTTCTCGATGAGCCTACGAGCGGTGTGGATCCAATAACCCGCCGGCAGTTCTGGGAAATGATCTACGAGACAGCCTCCAGGGGCATAACAGTTTTCGTAACGACACACTACATGGACGAAGCCGAATACTGCGACAGGGTTACTATAATGAACGAAGGGATGATAGTCGCTCTTGATACCCCCTCCGCTCTGCGTGAGAAATACAATGCATCTTCCATAGAAGAGCTTTTCCTGAAGATTGCACGACAAAAAACGGAGACCGCATGAAGAAGTTCATGGCATTCGTGAAGAAGGAGTTCCAGCATATCTTCCGCGATTACCGGACGCTGATAATTCTTTTCGGCTTGCCTGCTGCGCAAATTCTCATATTCGGGTATGCCGTACGCACGGATCTCACCAACGCAGGTATTGCGGTGCTGGATAATGCACATGACGTAGTCTCCGCTGAGCTTATCACCAGGATCAATGCATCGGAATTTTTCCATATCAAATACTTCCTGAACACCTATGACGAGATCGATCCGGCTTTTAAAAAGGGAAAGATCAAGGCTGTGATTATTTTTCCTGATGATTTTGCGGAAAGACTGACACGTGAAGGTAATGCCACTGTCAGTATCATAGCAGACGGTTCCGAGGGTAATAACGCTAACCTTGTGACAGGATATACTACTGCTATCCTGAACGATTATTCTGCAGGTTTGACAAAACAGCTTACCTCAGCAATGCCTGTGATCGTCCCCGAAGTGAGGATGTACTTTAATCCTAACCTTCAGAGCCATTTTATGTTTATCCCAGGTATTATAACGTTGATACTCATTCTCATAAGTGCTCTCATGACCTCAGTGACCATTGTCCGTGAAAAAGAGTTTGGCACAATGGAGGTGCTGCTGGTCTCACCGTTGAAGCCATGGCAGATAATTCTTGGTAAGGTGGCCCCGTATTTCTTTCTTTCACTTGTTAATGTCATAGTCATTCTCCTAATGGCATGGTTTGTCTTTGATCTTCCTGTTAAGGGAAGCATATCTCTTCTGATAGCCGAGTGTATGCTGTATATATTGCTGGGTCTCTCAATAGGTATTTTAATCTCTGCCTCGGTTGAGAAAATAATGAATGCTATTTTTATTTCAGCTCTTGGCCTTATGCTGCCAACCCTGCTGCTGTCGGGGTTTATCTTCCCGATAGAGAATATGCCGAAGATTTATGATTATGTCAGCCTGTTCCTGCCTCCGCGTTGGTTCGTTGAGATAATGCGCTCTATCATGATAAAGGGTGCTGGCTTCATGTATGTCTGGAAAGGGACGCTTATCCTGGCTGCAATGACGCTGTTCTTCATGCTTTTAAGCGCCAGGAAATTCAAGGTCAGACTGGAGGAGGGAGGGAAATGAGAAAACTGATGTTCCTTCTGAGAAAAGAGTTCCGTCAGATAAGACGTGACAAATTTATGGTAAGAGCTATCATAGGAGTTCCCCTGTTGCAGATGCTCATCCTGGTGCCGGCTGTTACTTTTGAGATGAAGCACATTGACCTGGCCGTCACTGACTATGATCGCTCACCTGCTTCAAGGGAACTTGTTTCCAGGCTGACCGGTTCGTCATTCTTCCGTGTCTGCGCCACACCTGAAAATTATAATCAGGCTGACGACCTTCTTCTTGCCGGCGATGCTGATATGGTGCTCATCATTCCTGATGATTGCTCCAAAGGTCTGGCTGGCGCCGTGAATCCCCCACGCCTGCAGGTAATGGTTGATGCTGTCAACGCCACCACCGCACAGCTGGGCTGGAGCTATTTTGCATCAATTGTCCGTGATTATAACCGTGATGTGATAATGAGTACCGGTGCCGCACCGTCCTCTATACCTGGCATCAGTGTCTCACCACGCTTCTGGTATAATCCTACCCTTAATTATAAATATTATATGCTGCCCGGCATACTGGTAATACTTATAACGGCAATAGGTCTTATGATGTGCGGCCTCAACCTTGTGAGAGAGAAAGAGATAGGAACAAGTGAACAGATCAATGTCACACCTGTGAAAAAATGGGAGCTGATAACCTCAAAAGTAATCCCTTTCTTTATTATTGGCCTTTTGGATCTTTCATTAGGACTGACGATCGGATGGATAGTCTTTAATATTCCCTTTGAGGGAAGCCTGCTTCTCTTTTTTGCCTGCTCGGCAATATTCCTTGTAGCTGTACTTGGACTGGCACTTTTCCTCTCAACTCTTGCATCGACTATGCAGCAGTTTCTTTATGTGGCATTTTTTTTTGTAATGATATTCATACTTATGAGCGGCATCTTCACGCCGACAGAGAGTATGCCACTATGGGCCCAGCAGTTCAACTGGGTGAATCCCGTGGCCTACCTCATGCGCATAAACCGTATGGTCATGCTTAAAGGATCAGGGTTTAATGATATAGCACGTGATATGGGGATGCTGGCCGTACTCGCCTTCACCTTCATTACAATTGCAATAATAGCGTACCGGAAACGTGCCTAAAGCGGCTTTTGAGGCACTTTGTACAGCGGCGTCAGATCATACCCGAGACTGCGTGCCTTGTCAAGGATCTTGTTATATGTGACATCATCAATCTGCGGCGACCTGGCCAGTATCCAGAGGTATTTGTCGGCCTTGCTGCCAATTAGTGCCCACTGGTAGCCGGGATCAAGATCCATGATAAAGTAATCAGCATAAAAGAAAAGGAAGAACGATACTTTAAGGTGGCCTTCCGTCTTGTCACCCGCAAATTTAGCCTTGCCGATAGCTACTTGATGTTCGCCGTCAAGAGTGTTTTTAAACCCGGCATTTTCGACCTTCACTTTACCGTCGGGAAGAAGGGTATAGTTGGCTGTACATCCTACCA
>JADGPV010000126.1 GCA_017882245.1 Bacteroidales bacterium
AAAACCACCAATTATTATTGGAACCCTGCGCTCACCATTCTCTTCTGCCAGGATCAAAGCATAAGCCCCGGACTGTGTCTGACTGTAAGAAATACCTATGACTTTCAGACGTATAAGGTTATTTTGCATAGCAAATCTGATTTTCTGCCCGACAGGCCGATATGACAAATATATATAATATGAATCTTTATCATCCGCAGGTTGAAAATTTTTATCTGCAGTTTAATGGTGATAAATTCATTCCATGGATTTGCAAATAAGTTTATTTTTATATCTTTGCAGTCCGAAAAACAAAGATCCGGCGGGGCAAGCAGAAGTGTCATGCAAAGATGAGCAGGACCGCCTCACGGAGTAACATAAGAGAGATTGAAAATGTACGCAATCGTAGAAATTGCAGGTCAGCAGTTCAAGGTGGAAGAAGGAAAAAAGATTTTCGTTCACCGCATGGATGTTGCTGTCGGCGAGAATGTTGAATTTGAAAAAGTTCTCCTTATCGATAATGACGGAGTGATATCCGTAGGCGAACACGTTGTAGCAGACACTGTTGTTGGCGCCACTGTCCTTTCTCACCCAAGAGGTGACAAAGTGATTATCTTCAAGAAGAAAAGGAGAAAAGGATACCAGAAGAGATCCGGACACCGTCAGGATTTTACAGAGATTGAAATATTTTCAATCGGACCCAAAGGCACTCCCCGGAAGAAGGCTGCACCGAAGCCGGAGAAGAAAGTTACCGAGGCCCCTGTAGTTGAAAAAACCAAGGCCGAAACCAAGAAGGCTCCTGCTAAAAAGGCAGCTGAAAAGAAAACTGCAGAAAAGAAAGTCGCTGTAAAAAAAGCTCCGGTTGAGAAGAAAGCTGCAGTGAAAAAAGCTCCGGCAACTGTAAAAAAGAAACCGGCAAAAAAATAACCGATAAGCAATAAATAACAGAATATGGCACACAAGAAAGGAGCCGGCAGTTCACATAACGGCCGCGAATCAGAAAGCAAACGACTTGGAGTCAAACTCTTCGGAGGTCAGATAGTCAAGGCTGGAGGCATCATAGTTCGCCAGCGCGGGACGGTACATAACCCGGGCGAAAACGTCGGCCTTGGTAAGGATCATACTCTCTTTGCCCTGATCGACGGAACAGTGGAGTTCGTAAAAAAAAGTGATAACAAATCATATGTATCGGTAAAAGCTGTTGCCGTCTAGGTGATAATCACTTCAGATCATAACTCCTGAAAATATCCGCTTTAGCGCATCTTTTCAGGAGTTTTTGTTTTAATTTTACGCCGCTTTTACGCGAATAAATCTTAAAAGATGCTTACCATTAACCTCCTTCGTGAACAATCCTCAACCGTCATCGACAGGCTCAGGATCAAAAACTTCGATGCCACAGATATCGTAAACCATGTGCTTGATCTTGACCGCCGTCGCCGTGAGCTGCAGGTTGAAAGTGATGCTGTACAGGCAGAGCTGAATAACCTGTCAAAAGTGATCGGCTCCATGATGAAGGAAGGCAGAAAGGAAGATACAGAGGCCGCCAAGAAAGGTATCAGCATAATGAAAGAAAAGCAGAAACTGCTTTCCGAAAACTTCGACATGGTCAGTGAGGAGTTACAGAAGGAGCTTATCAGACTGCCTAACCTGCCTCATCCGGCGGTAGCTCCGGGTAAAACCCCGGAAGATAACGTCATCGTTCGCAGCGGAGGCCGCCTGCCTGAGCTTCAGCCTGATGCGCTTCCGCACTGGGACCTCATAAAAAAATATGACATCATCGACTTTGACCTGGGAATAAAGATCACAGGTGCAGGCTTTCCGGTCTATAAAGGCAAAGGCGCCAGACTACAGAGAGCACTGATAAACTTCTTCCTTGATGAAGGCGGCAAGGCAGGATACCGTGAGATTGAACCCCCTATATTAGTTAATGAAGATTCCGGCTTCGGAACAGGCCAGTTGCCTGATAAGGAAGGCCAGATGTATCATGTGGGCATCGACAATCTTTATATGATCCCTACTGCTGAAGTTCCGATAACCAACATCTACCGTGACGTAATCCTTGACGCCGCAGACCTGCCGGTACGCAATGTGGGCTATACGCCCTGCTTCCGCCGTGAGGCAGGCTCGTGGGGAGCACATGTTAGGGGACTGAACAGGCTCCATCAGTTTGACAAGGTGGAGATCGTGCAGATCGCGCATCCTGACACATCCTACGAATCCCTTGAAGAAATGGTGAAGCATGTCGAGAGCCTCCTGGTTAAGCTTGAACTGCCGTACCGCATCGTACGACTGTGTGGCGGTGATATGTCGTTCACCTCTGCCATGACATACGACTTTGAAGTTTATTCTGCTGCACAACAGCGCTGGCTGGAGGTTAGCTCCACATCCAACTTCGAAGCCTTCCAGGCCAACAGACTCAAGTGTCGTTTCAGGGAGAAGGGCGCCAAACAAACTACCCTCTGCCATACGCTTAACGGAAGCGCGTTGGCGCTGCCGCGCATCGTTGCTGCACTTCTTGAAAACAACCAGACACCTCAGGGTGTAAAAATGCCTGCCGTCCTGGTGCCGTATACCGGCTTTGAAATGATCAGCTGACAGGATGAAGAAGAGCTCACAGGCATTTATTTATGCAGCTCTTTCGGTTATCCTGTGGGGAACGATCCCTACCGCCTTTAAAATAGCACTGTCGGAATTGAGCATCGTTACTATGCTTGGTATTACCACGATTGTGTCAACAGTAGTGCTGTTCCTGATAGTTGCAACCACCGGAAAGCTGAAGCAGCTCCGGGAGATGACCGGGAAGGAAATAATGTGGTCAGCGCTGCTCGGGCTGATCAATCCAGTTGGTTATTACCTCATGCTTCTGACAGCCTACAGCCGCTTGCCCGGACAGGTGGCCCAGCCGATTAATATGATATGGCCGATTATCCTGGTTTTCTTTTCAATACCGTTATTGCATCAGCGCATCCCCTCACGCAGCTTCATTGCACTGCTGATAAGCCTGATAGGTGTTTACATTATAGCCTCTCAGGGTGATCCCCTGCATCCCGGCAGGTCAGACACAGCCGGCGTGGTGCTGGCACTTGTCAGCGGCATATTGTGGGCTCTTTACTTCGTGCTGAACGTCCGCGACCGGCGTGACGAGGCTGTGAAACTCTTCACAAACTTCCTCTTCGGAGCCTTTTACCTATTCATTCTGATGCTCTTCAGTGGATCATTCAGTGAAGAAATAAGCATCAGGGGAGCGGCAGCATCAGTTTACTGCGGCATCTTTGAGATGGGTATTACATTCTGGCTCTGGCTAAGAGCACTGCAGCTGGCTGAGACAACCGACAGGGTCAGCAACCTGATCTATTTCGCACCTTTCATCTCAATGATACTCCTTCATTTCATCATTGGCGAACCCGTATATTATACCACTCCTGTGGGTCTTCTCTTTATCATCGGCAGTGTCATCTGCCAGAACAGGGGTCTCCGGACTAAACATTAACGGCATATTATTTGTTACTTTTGCATAGAAATCAATCTGAAAATGAAAAAAATACTTCTTGTAACAGCCATTCTCATTCCTCTTATAACAGGCTGCAAGAAAGATCCCGATCCGGTAAATGAACAGACTCTTGCCGAGAATGCACGTGACGGTCTGTATGATCTTATGCAGGTTATGTACCTGTGGAACGATAAGATGCCAACTGTCAAGGCCTCAGACTATCCGGGGCCGGCAGAGATGCTGGAGGCGTTGAGATACAAACCAAAAGATATATACAGCGTCGTTATGACCTGGGACGATTTCCTGGCATTTATGCAGGGGAGCGTAGAAGGTCGTCACGGAATCACTCTGAGCCTGGATACGGCTGATGTAGTAAGAGTAGTAACCCTTTATAAGAACTCTGATTTGTGGCCAATGGGTGTAAGAAGAGGCTGGATCGTTAAAAAGGTCAACGGCGTTGATCTGGCCCCACTGTTTATCAACGCTGTTGCCACCCGCAACTGGACAGCTTACGATAACCTCATGGGACCAGCCACAGTAGGTGTAACAAACTCCTTCCTTTTTCAGAAACCCGATGGGACAGAGGTGACTTACTCCTCTACAAAATCTTCGTTTACAATGAATTCCGTAACGGCATCTGATGTCCTTGACCTTCCCTCCGGGAAGACAGGCTATCTCTGCTTTGAAGCCTTCATCGATCCGTCTCCGGCTGAACTTGATGAAGCCTTTGCTTTTTTTAAGGCAAACAATGTCACTGATCTGATAATTGACCTCCGCTATAACGGTGGTGGCGATATGGAAGTAGCACAGCAGCTTGCAAGCCTGGTGATGAAACAGGAAGATACGACTAAAATATGTTACAAGCTCAAATATAACAGCACCGTCAGCGCCAGTTGGGATGAAACCTATAATTTCACTAAAACCGCGAACCCTCTTGGACTTGACCGGGTAGTATTCATAACCACTCGCGGTACGGCATCCGCCAGCGAAGTTGTCATCAGCAGCCTGAAGCCGTATATCTCAGTTTCACTTGTTGGTGATACCACCTTCGGCAAGCCTGTAGGTATGAATATATTTGGTTTTCCCTTCCCGACAACCAGCGTTCCTGAACCTGACTATAAATATGTCTTTGCCCCGATAACATTTGAGTTCGTCAACGCCTCTGACTGGGGAGGTTTTTACGACGGTATTATCCCTGATGTACTTGCAAATGACGACATAACTCGTGACTTTGGCGATCCTGAAGAGCTTTCACTCAAAGCAGCAATAGCCATTCTTGAGGGCACAAAAGCCGCCCCGGCTGTCCCGTTCAGGCGTAATACCATTGTTACTGAAGGAAGTCCCTTGCCGGCCGGTCTTTTTCTCAGGTCTCCGAAACCATTCACGAAGTGAAGAACAGTCAGGATGAAAGGATCATACTTGGCATTGACCCCGGAACAACTGTCACTGGCTATGGTCTGATAAGTGTGGCCGGAAAGACGCCTTCTCTTATTACTTTGGGTATCATAGATCTGAGGAAGAAAACAGACCACTTCCAGAAAATACGAACCGTTTTTGAGGAAACGCTAAAACTTATCGACCGTTATCATCCTGATGAGTTTGCCGTTGAGGCTCCATTTTACGGTAAGAATATACAGAGCATGCTGAAACTCGGGAGGGCTCAGGGAGCAGCAATATCAGCAGCTCTCTACCGTGACCTCCCTGTCTTTGAGTATGCACCCAGGATGATCAAGATGTCAATCACCGGGCAGGGTCAGGCAAGCAAGGAACAGGTGGCTACAATGCTGAGGACCATTCTTTCATTCCATGATAAAAAGCTTCTGCTGGATGCTACTGATGCTCTTGGTGCGGCACTGTGCCATTTCTACCAGAGTGGTAAACCTGCTTCCGTTAAAGGTTCCGGGAGCTGGGAGAACTTCATCAGGAAGAACAGCGACAGGGTCAAAGAGTAAGCTTCTGTGCCGCTGCCAGCGCAACAATGCTCACCTTTACTTCACCTGCTTCATGCAGCGCATTGACGCAGGCCTCCATTGTTGATCCTGTCGTGATGACATCATCAACGACGAGGATATGTTTACCTCTGACCTCCTGCGGCTCAGGAACAAAAAACAGACCCTTTACATTCTCCCATCTCTCATATCTGCCTCGTTTTGTCTGCGAATCTGTCTGCTCAATGCGCCTGATGATGTTGTTTTTCACGGTTACCTTTGTTGCCTCAGACAGGCCGTACGCAATATATTCGCTTTGGTTATAACCCCTTTTTCTCTGGCGTGCCGGGTGCAGCGGCACGGGAACAATGATATCTATATCGTGCATAAATCCGCTCTCAGACAAGATAGTTCCATAAAGCTCTCCCAGCATCTTCCCTATCTCTTTTCTCCCGCTGTATTTCAATGCATATATCAGCTTTCTTATCCTGCTTCCCCGGTTATAGACGGAAAAAGCTGCCGCACGCTCTATCATGCATCTTCCCCAGAAAGCCTGTTCAAGCGGGTTGTCACGCCTCAGGTGAAAATCCGTCCTGGCCATCGATAGAAGGCATTCGGTGCAGAGCACTTTCTCGCCACGTACCAGGTGTACGCTGCAGGCAAGGCACAGACGTGGAAAAAAGAGACTCAGAAAATCGTCACCAATATCTTTAATATGAGACACTTCACAGCGAGAAATCACTGTAAAGATATGACATATGGGAAATATTCTTTTTAGATTGGTAAAACATTTTTATCTGCCAGATGACAGGGGTTTTTTTTATTTCAGATTGTTTTACAGTTTCACGTGATCCCTGATAGCCTTTGCCAGCCTCTTGTTCTCTTCATCTGTGGGTGATACCCTTGGGTTTGTGAAGAGCAGGTCCGTCTCTCTGGTAAGCGGTACCAGGTGCATATGGGCGTGAGGCACCTCAAGTCCGAGAACTGCCACACCTATACGCTTGCAATCAATTACTTGCTTCATGGCCAGGGCCACCCTGCGGGCAAAGACCATCATGTCAGCGAGCGTCTTTTCATCAAGATCAAAGATGTAATCAACTTCTTTTTTGGGTACCACCAGAGTATGGCCCGGCTTCAGCGGCCTCACATCAAGAAATGCAATGAAGCGGTCATCCTCAGCGACCTTATAGCAAGGGATCTCTCCATTGATAATACGTGTGAAGACTGATGCCATGATATTATGCTTTTCAGATTGATATTTCCACTATCTCAAAAGGAATAACGCCTGAAGGTACCGTTACCTGCACCACGTCTCCTACTTTTTTGCCCATAATTCCCTGTGCTATCGGTGAGGTGGCAGCAATCTTTCCTTCCTTGAGGTTAGCTTCACTCTCAGGTACAAGCTGATATTCCATAGTCTTCCCGCTGACCTTGTTAAGTATCCTGACTTTGTTCAGGATCTGTACCCTGAAGGTATTGATCCGGGAACCGTCAATTATGCGTGAGCGTGACACCACGTCTTCAAGGCGCGCAATCTTCATCTCAAGCATGCCCTGTGCCTCTTTGGCAGCAGAATACTCTGCATTCTCTGTAAGGTCGCCCTTATCGCGTGCATCAGCAATCAGCCTTGCCATAGCCGGTCTTTCATTACGGAGCAGGTCAAGTTCCTCCTTCATCTTCTGGAGACCCTCTTCTGTTACATAGACAAATTCCGACATAATTTTCAATAATAGGTTAAAAAATAAGAAGAATCCCGGGGTTACCGGAACTCTTCAAAGAACAAATATAGGAAATTCCTAATTAAAAAACAAGACTCCCTTTATCTTCAATAACTTCTGTATTTTTTGATTTTATGCTGTTTAAGCCTGGGCTGTCTCCCCGGATCCTTCAGTTTTTGTCTTGCCTTTCCCTTTTGCTGCTTCAGGACAGGCTGTTTCTTCGGATCCTTTGTATCGGGCTTTGCCTGATCCTTCGGCGGCTTAGGCTGCTCGGGTTTCTGCAGATCCGGCATAGTCTGCTCTTTCCTCTGCTTCTGTTTCTTTGCCTTATAACTTACCTTGGTCTTCTCCCCGTTGTTTAACATTCTCTCCTGGGTGGCAGTGCTTTGTATTTCGAAATGTCTCTTTCTTAACTCTTTAAGCTTCTTCTCATCGTCTTTATCCCGCCTGGCTTCCTTCTTCTCCTGCTCCTTCATTGCTTTGCCTGCAGCTCCTTTCACTTTGACCTTATCATTCAAAGGCTTGCTTTTCCCCGTTTTGCCGAATAACTCTTTCTCAGCCTTGCGGCTGGCATTGCGCTGTGCCGTGCAATCAGCCGGCGGAAGCACAATAAGGAACACTGCAAAAAGAACTGCAAATTTCAGAAATACTAACTGATGCCTCATTCCGTTTGTTTGATGTGCCTTTGCAGACAGAAATATCTATTTTTGTATAAACGCAGGGATCGATATGTTAGTTTCAAAATTAGAATTTATTTTCATTCTCGTCATTATGCAGTTTGCCTTTACCTCTTGTCATAATGAAGAGAATGATGTGATTCCTGATATTACCGTTGAGTTTTACATAAACTATTCGGACCCTGAGTTTTTTGATCTCTTTTATACACCGGGTACCAGCGCGCTTGTTTCAGCCTCACAAACTTATCTTGGAATTGGTACCGGCGGATTTGACAATAACGGCATAATAATATATAACACAGGCATGGAGGGGTTTGAGTATGCGGCCTTTGACCGGACCTGCCCGCATTGTTATATAGATGCCGGCGTCAGCGTGGCAGTCAATGTTGATGGTGTCTTTGCTGTTTGCCCCAGGTGCTCAACAAACTATTCTCTCGGTGGCTCCGGCATGCCTCAATCCGGACCGGGACATTACTATCTGAAGAATTATCAGACAGTTTTTTCCGGGGGCAGTATCAGGGTGTGGAATAAAAAATAAAGGGTCTGCCTAATACCTGTAGTGTTCGGGCTTATAAGGTCCTTCAGCCGGCACGTCAATATACTCAGCCTGGGCCGCGGTCAGTTTCGTGAGATTGACGCCCAGCTGCGCCAGATGCAGGCGGGCAACCTCCTCATCAAGATATTTGGGTAACCTGTATACACCTATCTCATAGTCTTTTGTCCACAGATCAATCTGAGCCAGCGTTTGATTGCTGAAAGAGTTACTCATGACAAATGAAGGATGACCCGTTGCACAACCCAGATTCACGAGCCGCCCTTCCGCCAACAAGATGATGCAATGCCCGTCAGGGAAAATATATTTGTCCACC
>JADGPV010000127.1 GCA_017882245.1 Bacteroidales bacterium
GCCAGTCCGCGCAAGGTGAATGCCGGTTTATATATAAGCAATATGATCATTATTGCAATCGCCAGGAGAATGTATACGGCAGGTATTACAGGATATCCGAAGGCTTTATAGGGCCTTTCGGCATCAGGTCGTTTGAAACGCAGAACGAATATAGCCAGAATCGTCAGCGCGTAGAAAATCAACACTGCAAAAACAACATAATCAAGCAATTGAGAATAAGATCCTGACAGGCAGAGAACGGAGGCCCATATGAACTGTACCCACAGTCCGTTTCCCGGCACCGCTCTTCTGTTCAACTCACCCACATTTTTGAAGAACAGCCTGTCGGCCGCCATTGCATAATATACTCTGGCGCCGGAAAGGATCAGACCGTTGTTGCATCCAAATGTGGAGATAACTATCAACACAGCCATTATCACTGCTGCGTAATCACCGAAGATCGAAGAAATTACTGCCGTTCCCAGGCGGTCATTTACTGCGAAAGCCATTCCCCTTTCAATAACATCAGCACCGTCTGGTGCACCTCGGAGGGGCAGAACTTTTATATAAACGATGTTGGAGAGAAAAAAGAGGAGGAACGCTATGAGCGTGCCCCAGAAGAGGCTTGCCGGCAGAGTGCGTTTAGGGTTAACCACTTCCCCTGATGCAAACGTGATATCACTCCAGGCGTCACATGTGAAAAGCGATCCTACCATGGCCATGCCAAGGGCCGCCACCAGCATCCCGCCCGAGAGAGGTGTGATAAGTCCGGTGGATTTGTCTAGTGAGGCAGCCTGCCAGAAATAATCTGAGTTAGCTTTAAAACCCTCTGAGCCTGCAAAGAAGAAACCTGCAAGGAGGAGAAGTATCAGTATGATGACTTTTGTAAAAGTGAATGTATTCTGGACGTGCTTACCCGTTTTTATGCCCCTTGAGTTTATCCATGTCAGGAGCGCCAACGATCCGATCGCGATCACATGTACAGATGATATTTTGACCGGTCCCAGCCGCAGGAGGGTGTTTGTTTCGCTGATCCATGGGATGATCACCCCCATGAACTTGCCGAACGCCATTGCAACAGCTGCGATGGTGCCAGTCTGGATAACGAGGAAAAGGGTCCACCCGTACAGGAACCCGACGAGAGGGCTATATGCTTCACGGAGATAAACATACGGTCCGCCGGCTTTTGGCATCATTGTGGCCAGCTCACCGTAGCTGAGGGCAGCTATGATCGTCATGAAGCCTGTTATGAGCCATGCCACAAGGAGCCACCCCGGTGACCCAAGTGTTCTCGACATATCAGCGCTGACAATAAAGATGCCAGAGCCGATCATTGATCCAATTACTATTGCAGAAGAGTCAACGAGATTCAGACTCTTTTTGAATGCCGGCCGCGTAACTGGTGACATAAGGTTATCTGTTGTCGGTTATCTGTTGTCGGTTGTCGGTTTTTTTCTCACTACTGCCTAATGCCTAATGCCTATTCCCTCGTCACGCATCAATATTCGCATACTTGGCATGCCTCTCTATGAATTCTCTTCTTGGAGGGACTTCGTCACCCATAAGCATTGAGAAGATATGGTCAGCCTCGGCGGCGCTGTCTATGTTTACCTGGCGCAGCGTGCGTGTCTCAGGATTCATTGTTGTCTGCCACAGCTGCTCAGCATTCATCTCACCCAGACCTTTATACCGTTGAACAGTAACAGCAGATTCCTTCCCCTGCCCTATCTCCAGTACCGCTGCCGCCCTCTCCTCTTCGGTCCAGCAGTACTTTTCTGCTTTTCCTCTTTTAATAAGGTACAGTGGCGGGGTGGCAATATAAATATTCCCGTTCTCTATAAGCTCATGCATGTATCTGAAGAAGAATGTCATCAACAGGGTTGTTATATGTGATCCGTCGACATCGGCATCAGTCATTATTATGATCTTGCCATACCTGAGGCCAGTCACATTCAGTGCTTTGCTGTCGTCATCCGTGCCAATGTTCACCCCCATAGCGGTGAACATGTTCTTTATCTCCTCATTATCGAAGATCTTATGCTGCATAGCCTTTTCGACATTCAGTATTTTTCCTCTCAGAGGCAATATTGCCTGGAACTTGCGATCACGGCCCTGTTTGGCTGTTCCGCCTGCAGAATCGCCCTCAACAAGGAATATCTCCGAGACGGCGGGGTCACGGTCCGAACAGTCAGCCAGCTTGCCCGGCAGTCCTGAACCTGAAAGAACATTCTTGCGCTGCACCAGCTCACGCGCCTTGCGGGCAGCATGGCGTGCAGTTGCAGCAAGTATAACCTTCTGGACTATCGCCCTGGCATCCTTAGGGTTCTCCTCTAGATAATTGCTGAGGGCAGTGCTTACTGCGACATCAACAGATCCCATCACCTCCGAGTTACCCAGCTTGGTCTTCGTCTGCCCTTCAAACTGAGGCTCGGCAACCTTAACTGAGATGACTGATGTCAGTCCCTCGCGGAAGTCATCGCCGTTGATATCAAACTTGAGCTTGGAAGTCGCACCGGAATCTTCAGCGTACTTTTTCAGGGTACGGGTGAGACCCCTGCGGAAACCTGCAAGATGAGTACCTCCCTCAATAGTATTTATATTATTCACATAAGAATGCACATTCTCGGAAAAAGAGGTGTTGTACTCAAGAGCAATTTCAACCGGTGAATCACCTTTATCGTAATTGATATATATGATCTTATCGATCAGTCTCTCACGGTTAACATCAAGGTATTCAACGAACTCTTCCAGGCCCCTCTCCGAATAGAATTCTTCCGACACCGGATGTGCTCCGTTACCATTCTCGACCACATCGCGCTTGTCTGTGAGAGTAAGAAGGATCTTCTTATTGAGAAATGCCAGTTCCCGAAGACGGGCTGCCAGAATTTCGAATTTGAAGTCAATGACCTGAAAGATAGTGTTATCAGGCATGAAGGTAGTGGTGGTGCCTGAACTATCGGTTAGGCCTTTCTCTTCTACCGGCGTGACTGGTTTGCCCTTCTGGTATGTTTGTGACCATTTCTTACCCTGTCTTCTGACTTCAACAGTCATTTGCGATGACAGTGCATTGACGCAGGAGACTCCAACGCCATGCAGTCCTCCTGACACCTTATAAGATTCTTTGTCAAACTTACCGCCAGCATGCAGGACTGTCATGACGACCTCAAGCGCCGATTTCTTCTCTTTTTCGATCACCTCAACGGGTATTCCGCGACCATCGTCAACCACAGTTACAGAGTTGTCCTCATTTATAGTAACATCTATACGGGAACAAAATCCTCCGAGAGCTTCATCAATAGAATTATCAACAACCTCATATACAAGATGATGCAATCCTCTTACACCTATGTCGCCGATGTACATTGCCGGTCTCTTTCTTACAGCTTCGAGGCCTTCAAGTACCTGGATACTGTCGGCTGAATATTCATCCTGCTCCTTGCTCTTCCTCTTCAATTCCTCATTACTCATTTCAGAAATATTTTAATTAAAAAATAATACAGTTAAATAATTGATAATATGTTATTTATTAATTCATACAAAGGTAGTAAAAAGTACGGATTTTGCCTCCGGAAAGGCAATAATTTGATCAAAGAGATATGAACAATTTAAAATGTTTACTGACAATTTAAAGGCTGTAGGTAAATCCAGCCAGGATCATGAAGTTATGGGCAAGATAATAGTTCCATTCATAGTAACGGTTATATGAAATATTATCGCACTTCAGCCATAATGACATTGCCTGGGTATACTTGTATTCAACTCCGAGATTAAGGTTGGGATGAACGGGAAGTTTCATTACTTTCTCGGGTGCTGCTACCATGGCATGCCGCGGTCCGATAAGTGACAATGCAGCTGATGCCACAATCTTGTTCCTTAGATTATAATCTGCCTTCAGAGATCCGTCCCAGCCAGGTTTGTGCCATGCATACTCCTGTGAAGAGAGATCATAGCCGTAATAATTAGCGAGCATAGATAATGTCAGCATGTTGTTCACCGGATAGGTGACCTCTCCGTGCACTTTCAGCAGGTTACCGTCATCATAGACAGGCAGGAAATAATTTCCCACCCCTGTGGTATCGTTCCTGAAGAGCAGGAGATCCTTGAACAGGGTATAGCTCACATCGAGTGCATAGGTCGCAGCAACATTCATATTTCCGGATAAGCCTGCAGAAATCCTGAGCTGGTTGTCGGTGTTGCGCAGTGTAAAGAGGGTGTCACCGGGCATCAGCCACGGGTTCAGGTACACGGCGTTGTGAGCCTGGTTATTCTCAAGCGAACCATCTATAGCAACATTGATCCTGAGGAATTTCGGTATCACCCTGAAGGTGAATGATACATCAGGATAAAAGTAAGGGTAAAGTTTTGTCTCTCCTCCGTGCATCGGATCCTGGTCCTCTTTCAGATCGAAGTTAGCTTTGAGCCCAAACCGTAACCTCCAGTCCTCATTGCCTTTTGTTATGTATGGTGCCAGCGAGATAAGGTTTCTTGCCTTCGTGTCAATGGCGTTTGAGAAAAGCCACAGGTCATAATCGACAGTGGCTACTCCGTAAAAGCCGAACATATTCGTACCTGCCTTAACAGTAAGCCCGGGATTATTCTGTGTGCCGTCGCCTATACGGCTAAAGAGGTTATACCTGAAAGTTGCATCCCAGTTGAGATCATTTGAATCAGGCTCCATGGTAAAATACCTTGCTCTTCCCATGACATCATAATAGACCGACCTGATGTCTTTTTTATCAGGATCGTAGCCCGTTATGTCAGGATTATAACCGTAAGCATACCTCGACATCTGCCTGAAATCGATATCGGCGTCAAGGCGGCTCCTCCGGTAGAATTTCTTCCCATACAGCAATGCCTGGTTATCCATGAAACCGGCATAAACCCTGTCATCATTTTCAAGTTCCATATGGCCTGCTGAGGCATAGGTCCTTGTAAAGAGGCCTATTGTTCCTTTCCTGGACCTTGTGTTTGAAACGCTGACCTCAAGGAACGGCGTCAGGTAAGTTCCAAATCCAAGACTGACGTAACCTTTTTTGAGCTCCGGCAGCGGGTCGGCAGAAAGTACGGCAGACTTTATGGGAGCGACCTTATATTCAGGGACAAATGTTCCGGGAGTGAAGTCATATGAGAATTCAATATTAACTTTTGCCGTGTCGGCAGCTGCCGGCAGTACAGCTCTTTTGTCAGCCTCCTGCAAGGTCGGTTTATAAGGATTATACAGTGTCACTGACCTTTTTATTGTGTCTTCCTTAGTCTGGCCGGCGGCGAGCACTGATAGAAGAAGTGCCGCAAGTGTGATATATGATTTTCTTTTCATCTCGTTGTCGTTGTTGTCACTGATCAGTTAACTGTTGTTTTTGCAGTATCTGCAGTCTCACCTGACGTCGGCTCCGCGTTCAGAGCTGAAAGGCGGGAACGGGCTTCATCAATGATCCCGTCATCCTTAACAGTGTAGTAGTCAATAA